>CAZXYA010000213.1:0-13620 GCA_964644655.1 uncultured Saprospiraceae bacterium
CCTCAACTTGTACTTTTAAATGGTTTAGGGACTCGAGGGATTATGGCGGGGCCTTTTTTGGCGAAGCAACTGATTGATCATTTGGAAAAAGGAGTGTCGGTTTTGCCTGAGATTGATGTTAGGCGGTTTTCTTAGCAGTTTTTTAAAGATGATTAAATCTTCTAATACACCAATTTATTACTTCTTTAAATGATAATGCTCAATTAATTGAAAAATTTGATCGTAAAGATCTTCTGGTCGAGTAGTGTTTAGTATTACGTGGTTAAAATATTCTATTTTTTTCATATATTCTTTCAAGACATTGTTAACTTCACCAGCACGAGTTTTAGCATTTTGGGGTGATAAACCTTCATTTATTTCATAATAAATTTGTGTATCTTCTACAGATGAAAGGCGATACAGTAAAATGAAAACCACCCTGTCTCCATATCTTTGTATAAATTCTTCAATTTGATCAGTATTAGAAATGACTATTTGAGCTTTATTTTTTTTAAAATTATATTGTATTTCTTTGTCACTCACCGCATAATGAACACTTTTCCCATGAAAAGTCCACGAAAAATCGTATTCATTAGGGAAGTTGTGTTTTTTAGCAGTATCTATCATTTCATTACTCCACCATTCTGGCCAATAAGGCCATTTTTTTGGAGGATTAATAGATGTTCCAATTGCTAGCATTCCATCATTTTTATCATTTCCTTTTTCTTTCCTTTTAGCAATTTTTGACAAAATTTGAACTCTATCTGAACCAATTAAATTTAACATTTCCATCATGGTTCCTTTTCCTGCATTTGATGCCGCAGAAACTACAAATAATGGTGATTTTTTGATATTGTAGAAACGTTGCTGCCCAATAAAAATATTATTAAACTGGACAGTCATGTCTTCTGGATGGCCTTCATTATAATTTAATATGACGTAATCAAAAAGGGTAATATTATCTATATATCTTGTATGAAAAGTTTTAATTCTTTCTGCTCTGACTGCAGTATTATCAGCATTTGGTTTAGTATTTCTCCAGTCATCATTTAATTCATGAATCCATCGGGCTACATTCCCCCATTTTTTTATTCGTATAGAAGCATTTAATCTATCAACTTTTTTACGTAAGCTATTTTCTAATGAGAGATTTATACCGTGTCTGCCAATTTGAATTTTTTCCAGTTTTGATGGGTCAACGGCTGAAGCTATGTATATTATTACAATCCGGTTTTTAAATATATCTTGTAAACGCCTTATTATTCGAAAGTCACTAAGTATAGTAATTGCGTTATTACCATTTTCCAGTACGTAATCTACATTTTTTGTACATATACCATATTGCCCTTTATTTAGGGCATAAGCTATATCTATGTTGCCTCTTAGTTTTATCTGATCTCCAAAATCATCCCAATATTTTTTCTCACCAATAGAGATTGTTGGTATGCGCAACCCAAAATCTTCTAGAAGATGGGATAAGTTTTGTTTATCATTTTTGATAATACCTTTTTTCAATTTCAATTCTTCTCCTAATAGGGAATAGAATTTAGTAAGCTTTTTTAATAGATCAGTATTAATTAAACTACTGTTAATCGATTTAGGTATGGGTTCATTAAATGCCTGACAAACATCATCTTCAATTCCATCTTTTGCCATGCGCCTCCGACGTGTACCATATTTTTGAACAGCAATCAGTGAAGAATTGTTTTTAAGAACACTATTCATTAAAGTAGTTTTCCCACAAGCAGAGGGGCCAGAAAGAACATATAACTTATTCATTAAAAATGTACTTAATAAATTCAGAAAACTGCTCTAACATACTCAAATGTTCATTATTGATATAGATTAGATCATCTGTGAAGACTTGCATATGATTTCCTTTTTGCGTCTCATCTTCTATCCAGTCTTTTAATTCATCTATAGATATTATCTTATGATCCTGAGCCGCGCCTTTTTCTTCGGCTTTTTTAAAGCGTTCTTTCATTTCTTTGTGCGTGTCTATACAATTCTTAGGAGCAATAAGAAGAAATACATCACTTACAAAATTTGTAGGTCTAAACTCTACATTTTCTGCCTCACCTTTCTTATTCCAATGAAAACGACGTTGCGAAACTCTATCTACAGTTAGTGTTTGTCCATCTTTCTTTTTGTTAGTCGCTGAAAAAAGAATCCAGTCATCTGTATCTAATAAGTCAAAAGCACCTTTATATGATGATTCAGCTCTTTTTTCTAAGTTCCACTCCCCGAAACTCAAGATATCTTTAATCCTAGCATCTATATAACTCGTATATTCTGCTTCTGCCATAAATAACTCTTCTATTAATTCACGTTTTGTGGTGATAATTGCATTTTCACCTAAATCAATGTGCCCTCCAACAGATTTATCCCAGAGCCCTCTTCCATCCTTCGTTTTCTTACTTCGCTGATGTAATAGCAGTTCTCCTTTTCTATTAAAAACAAACCCCCAAATTGAATGTCTTTTAAATTTAGTTGTATAAAAACATGAACGAGGGTAAACACCTCTTGGTAAATCTTCTTTGTCATAGAGTTGTAATAGTTCATCACCTGGTGATGATAAATATTGTTTTCCTTCACTATCTAAAAAAAATGTAGCGTAATCAATAATTTGTTTTGAACGAGGGTTGTCATCATCTAATTTTTCATAATCATCTAGTGTAGGAAAAGTATTTAATGTTAGTGCAATGTATACTTCATTATCCACTACTATAGCTGAAAAAGGCATGATAGCATTTTGTTGCATAATTAGTACTCTGTCAGCTAAATTTTCATCATTTGAAAGCTTATAAACCTCTTGAAAAAAACCTTTGTTAGTTTTTGTGCCTAAAATTCTATCGCGATGAGTAATTAATTTAGTATATGACTTCCTGTTAATTGATTGACGAGTATCTGTTAATATAGAATATTGAAAACATAGCGTTTCACTTTCACATAAAATAGATAGTTTTAGTTCTGGTGTAGAATCGAGCAAATCAGTAAACTCCTGTAATGAATTGATTATCTCTTCTGATACTGGTAAAACACCTAAAAATATAATTCTCTTGTTAGCAGGTTGTAAAATTTCAACTAAACTCATAATTGGTTATTTTTCATAAAAATATTTAAATTCTTTAGCTAACTTCTTTTTCAACTCAGTTGGGGAAGAATAAAAAATCACTCTATATCCATTTACATCAAAATGTATTTGTGTACCTTTTTTAGCAGTAAGAACTACTGTTTTATTAATGCCCCGCGCATAACCCAACTCAAAATAAACATTCGGTTTTTCTTCGGTTAAATCACAAATGATAAATTCGGCGGCTTCAATTTTTGATAAAATTGCTTCCGTAATTTTATAATCTCCAAAATTATCATCAATTCGTTCTAATTTAAGATCAGTATCATATATTTCAGCAGCAAATTTCATCTCCTCATAAATATCCTTCATAGCTTCACTAAAAGACATTATGATGAATATAAATTTTCTTTCAGTAGAATATTTTTCTTTCTCAATTCTCAATATACATTTGAAATGTTCAATTAAGGAGTCTGATTCAAAATAATTAATCAGTGTATAATCAAACAATTGAGGATGTCTAACATATTGACTATGATCTTTTTTAGAGCGCTCATCTCTTGTCTTTATATCTATTTCATCTCTTCCTTGAAGTTTAAGTATTTTAGCTAGATCGTTTCCGCTTAGACCAGATTGCAGATAAAGAACTAAGGCATCAGGATAGTCTTTTTTTAATTCTATAATTTCTTCGCAATCCCTAACAATTACAAAGGGCATTTTATTTTGATTTAATGTAGAAATAATATCTTCCTGTAAAATGCCATAACTATTTTGCTCATAACGATATTTGTATTGACACTCTTTTATTTGCTGAATTGAGCAATTAAACTTTAAGTCTATTTTGGCACCTGGTTTCTCTTCATATTTCCGAGGAGATCGAGTACTCAATTTTTTAATAGGAACTATATTTTCATCAATCTCACTCATTTGCTGAAGCAAAAATGATTTTCCAGCTCCTGAGGCGCCTGCAATAATGATTAGTCTTTTCATAATAAATTATACCCGTTTTTCTCTATTCAAGAAATTATCTTTTGATTTTGACAAGATTTTCGATTGGAAGTTTTAATCCTTCAAAAATTTAGATAATGCTAAAATGTATATGGCTAAGAATTTATATGCATCTGAGCTCTACTATTAACTCTTTGGTTGGCGTGTGAAGTTCTCCTGTAATAAGCATCATGAATCCATTTTTCTATATCTTTTTTATTAGCCGTCCAGTCATAAATTTGCGCATAACCACTTTCCAAATTATCTACTAAGCGAGCAGGAATATTATTAGAATTATATCCATTTTTGTTATAATCGGGATGCGTTGGGAGTCTAATACCTAACAACCCTGCATAAATATCCCCTACACTTTTATTTAATGCGCCAGAAATCTCCCAATCGACGTGCTTCCTAGAATAGGTTTTAGCACCAATAAGTACAACAAGAACTGAGGTGTCTTTAAGATTTCCTCGTTGGATAAGTTCTTTTATATATTGATCATGAGAATCTTCTTTTATAGCACCATCTTTTACAGACTTGTTAACAATAAAACCCTTAGATAGAGAAGCAAATTTTTGGTAATACGTTATATCATTATAATGATAACTGATAAAGGTTTTTCGATTTTTCATGAAGAGTTGATTATTTTGAAGTAGCAATGTATAATGAAGTTTATTTCTACAACTACCCATAAAAAACGATTTTTATGTCCTCATTTCTAAGGATATAAAAACAAACTTTTCTGAGGAAGGATTTGGAAGTAAGAATATAGAATTTAGGCCTCTAAATTTTAAATAACTTAAATCATGGAAAACAAAGAAAAAGATCAGGAAGTGGATCGTTTGTTAATGAATGATTCCAATTCAGAAACAGTAACAACGGTTACGACCACTACAACGAGGACCACCACAAAGCCAACTTCAACACCACAGCAGGAAGAACCTACTGATGTGATTAAGCCAGGTGGCGGAAATATCCCAAAGGGAGGAGATTAGTTTTCTGTTAACAGGCACAATTAAAAGGCTTTACCTATCTTTAGAAGATGTAAAGCCTTTTTTATGAAGAAGATACAATTTCCCCAATTGCCCTTTACTGAAAAAATGACCTACCTGCTTTTTTTACTTTTTACACAAGCCTGCCTCTATGGACAAAATAGAGCTATTGATAGTTTGTTGTTATCCTTACAAAACCAAATCCCTATAAAACAACAAATAGATACCTATAATGAATTAGCCTGGGAGTATAAAAATATTGATATTTCCAAAGCTCTAGATTATGCATTTATAGCACGACAGATAAGTGATTCTTTAGATTATAAGACCGGATACCTGACTAGCTTAAATAGAATAGGTGTATTATTTATGCAGGATAGGAGATATGAAGAGGCTAAAAATCTTTATAAAGATATTCTTCAATTAGAAATAGCTAAAAAAGATACTTTTGGGATAGCTAGATCTCAAAATCAACTCAGTGTAATTCATCGGGAATTAGGTGATTATAATGTAGCCATTGCATATGGTAAGGAAAGTATGCTAAATTTTGAAGCTTTGGAGAAATTAAGACCTATAGCTGCCGTTGCAAATAATTTAGGAATCTCATATAAAAATATAGGAGATTATGAAAAGGCACAAGGGTTTTATATTAAAAGTTTGAATATCAGGGAAGAATTAAAAGATTCTCTGGGAATAGCTAAATGTCATTTTAGTCTGGGTAATTTTTACGAAAGATTAGACAATGAAGATTTAGCATTAGATCATCTCATTAAAAGTGAGGTTATATTTAATAGTTTAAAGAATGATTTTGAACGATCTAAAGTATATAATAGTTTAGGTACTATATATGAGAAGAATGATGATTTGGATACGGCTTTAGATTATTATAAAAAAAGCCTTGATCTTAAAATTAAAATTGATATTCAGGAAAATCAGGATGTCTTATATAATAATTTAGGTATCGTTTATGAGAAGAAAAATGAGTTGAATAAGGCCTTTGAACAGTATCAAAAAAGTCTGACTATAAAACAACAAAATGGCTTAAATAATAGTGCAGAAGTGTATAATAATATGGGAAACGTAATGCTCCATAAAAAAGAGTATCAAAAAGCACAGGAATATTATCACAAAAGTTTGGAAAAAGCTCAACAAGCTAATCAGCAGACTACCCAACTGGCAGTGCTTAGAAACCTGATTGGAATTTCCACTACTTTAAAGCAATATGATACGTCTGTTTTATACAATAGTCAATATAATGCGTTGAGAGATAGCCTTGAATCCAGTTATAAAAGTGCCTTTGAAATCCGGGCATTGTATGATGAAGATAAGAAACGTGCGGCACTTAATGAAAGTCAACAGGCTAATCTGGCCAGAATAGCAGCCAATAACAGACAACAGCGTACACTCATTATTGCACTTTTGGGAGGGCTTTTTTTGTTGACACTAGTATATTCCTTTTCCAAAAGAGTCTCTAAACAGAAGGCGAGTATTGATTACTTATTAAAAGATCAAGAGATTAAGTCTATAAATACTATGATTGCAACTCAGGATAGTGAACGAAAACGTATAGCAAAAGAGCTGCATGATAATTTAGGGAGTAAACTTTCCGTTGTTAAAATTCACTTTAAAACAGTAGAAGAACATTTAGAACAATTGCAAGCAGAAGAAGTTGATAATTATCAAATGGCTAATAATCTGCTGGATGATGCATGTGAAGAAATTCGTACCATAGCGCATGATATGTCTTCTGGGATACTTTCTAATTTTGGTCTTTCTCAGGCTGTACAGGACCTTGTCGTTTCAATTGAAACGGCGAACCAAATAGCTATTGAATATGTAGATTATGGTTTAGAAGATCGTTTAGATGGCAAAGTAGAACTTAATATATATCGCATTGTTCAGGAGTTGGTGAGCAATGTATTACGTCACGCCAAAGCTACAGAAATGACCCTACAAATTTTAAGAAATAAGGAGGGACTAAATATTATGGCTATAGATAATGGGGTAGGGTTTAATAGTCATCGTGTTAAGAAGGGAATGGGTTTACAGAATATTCAAACAAGGTTAGATGACCTAAGCGGTACATTAGAAATAGATTCGACAAAAGGAAACGGCACAACCATAACCATCCAGATACCTATAGATGAATAGTCAAAATACCATACGTATATTAATTGTAGATGATCATCAACTTATTTTGGATGGTCTTAAGTCCTTAATTAAAGTAGAGAAAGGCATAGAAGTAGTAGCAACGGCAACCAATGGTGCTGAGGCTTTGACATCTTTGGGAGAAATTCAAATTGATGTCGTTGTTTTGGATATTGATATGCCCGTCATGAATGGCTTGGAAGCTGCTCAAAAAATAAGAGCGCGTTATCCTGAGGTTAAAATTTTGATTTTGACGATGCATAATGATATAAAATACATCAAAGAGATCATTGCTACAGGAGCACAAGGCTATATTCTTAAAAATAGAGGGAAGGAAGAACTAGTGAGTGCCATTAAAGTCATTATTTCTGGAGAAGAATATTTTGGAGAAGCAGTTACAGGAGCTATTATTAGTGACTTGAAAAATAAAGAGAAGAACAAAGAAGCAAAGCTTACAAGACGAGAAATAGACGTACTTAAATTAATTGCTAATGGGAAAACGACACCTCAGATATCCACAGTACTTTTTATTGCACCATCTACCATAGAAACACACCGTCGTAACCTTATTGAAAAAACTGGAGTCAAGAATTCTAAAGGACTTGTCAAATACGCGATTGAAAAAGGGTATATATAAACCAGTCTGCCCCCTTTCAAATACTCATAGATTTTAGAGCGCTTTCGCGAAAGCATATAACTTTTATTTTCCAGTTATTATCCCCAAAAATAAGGAGACAAATATCAATAATTTAGAGGTTTTGTAAACTATGCAATTGATTGAATTTTGAATGCATTTAAAATCAGTCAATAATGTCATTACAAATTCAATACTCTAAGCAAATAGCTAAGGAGTTAGGGAAAGTTGGTGTTTACTTACCTGGAGAAGATGTTAAGGTTGGAGATATTATTATGTTTCCTGCTGGAAAAAAAGGAATTTTTAAGAAAAGTGTCCCTTGGGGAAGTTTTATAAGGAATACCTCACTTCAAGCCCTAAATATTCCATTTGTAGAAACTCAACCGTCTCCAGATACAAATACCTATGAGTTTTCATCTGTAAAATCTGTTGATTCCAATATAAACGCGTCAACAAATGTCGATTTAGGATATACTGCTTTGCCTCAGGTAGATTTTAAATTAAAGAAGAAATTCCAATCAGAAGGTGCTATATATCTTTTGGCTGTCGATTGTTATAAAACAAGTATTGAAAATATACTAGATCTGGAACATAAAATCCAACAACAAAGCGATTTGATATGGGAAGATACTTTCCTAGTGACTGGTCTTACGACAGCAAAAAAAGCACTTTTTGCACAAAGTAATACTCGCAATGCTGAACTTATAATCGGGGGAGATGTTCAAGGAATTAAATCGGGAGCTATAAATACTGATGCGGGATTATTTATAGACACCAAGAATTCTAAAGGGATTGCCTTAGTAAAAGATTGGAGTGATCAGGTTCCTGTTTTTATGGAGCTTATGAAAATGGAACAAGAGGTCTTTGGAGTAGAAAAAGGGGCACAAACACATCAGGATATTCCCTCTGGAGATCAGGTTGAAGGGGAAAGCCATGTGTTATTAAAACATATAGCTGTTTCCGAATATCTACAAGTTGAATCTCAAATACATCTATAATTATGAGTGAAAAAACGTGTTTTGTAATCATGGGTTTTGGAGAAAAGACAGATCTCGCAACCAAACAAAAATTTAATCTTGACAAGACCTATAAAAACATAATAAAACCTGTTTTTAAAAAAATGGGGTTTTACTGTTTTCGAGCTGATGATATTGTCCACTCAGGCAATATAGATGTGGTGATGTATGAGAACATACTAAAAGCAGATTTTGTAATAGCAGATCTATCTACATTAAATCCCAACGCCTTTTATGAATTAGGTATACGACATGCCCTAAAAAAAAACACCACCCTACTTATTGCAGAAAAAAGAACAGGATTTCCGTTTGATCTCAATCATAATGTTATAGATACCTATGAGCATTTAGGGAGTGATATAGGGGTAGATGAGGCGAAACGGTTTAAAAAACTACTTAGAAAAAAGGTGGACGTACTATTAAAAGATCCCAAAACAGATAGTCCAGTTTACCAATACCTCCCATACTTAGAAATGCCTTCATTTACAGTTGATGAAGTTCAACAGATCAAAGATGAAATTGCCAAGGAGAATACATCAATAGGTGACTTTCTTGAAAGTGCTGAAATAGCAAAAGAAAATCTAAATTATGAAGAGGCACTCCATTATTTGGATAAGGCCAGAGAAATATACCCATTTAATGATTTTATACATCAACGTCGAGTATTAAGTACATATAAAAACGAAATGCCCAATAAAGAAGCCGCTTTTTTAAAAGCGCTTCAAATTCTTAAAAAGGAACTTAAACTGGAATCAACTACTGATCCCGAAACCTTAGGTCTTGCTGGAGCTGTATATAAACGTCTATATGAACATAGTGAAGATGAAAAGCATTTAGAGCTTTCTATATGGAGTTACAGCCGTGGGTTTTATATCATGCAAGATTATTACAATGGTGTTAATCTGGCATTTTTACATTTTGTAAAGGCGGCTAAAGCCAGTAATCAACTGCAAGCATACGCACACTACGGTCAGGCGCTAGAAGTAGGAAAAAAAGTATCAGCTTTATGTAAATCTTTAAGCGATCATCCAAATTTTAAAGAACGAGGGGATCAGGTTTGGATATATCAAACACAAGCAGAAATTGTCTTTTCTCAGGGTAAGCTTAAAAAAGAAGAAAAATATCTCAAACTAGCTAAAAAAGTAAGTCAGGGCACTTTTGCTATGGTTTCGTATACCGAACAACGAGCTAAGCTGGAAAAAGCAATTACAACATTCAAATCAAAATATCCTATCACATAAAAATAACAGTATGAGAAGAGCATTACTTGTAGGAATAAATCATTATAGCTGGGCACCATTGCAAGGTTGTATAAATGATGTGAATAACATGGAAAAAGCACTGTCAATGCATTATGACCAGGCACCAAATTTTCATTGTAAAAAGTTAATGTCTTCTCAGAAAAAAAGAGTGACTAGACATAAATTAATGGAACATGTCAAAGACCTTTTTTCCAGAGAGGCAGATATGGCTTTACTCTATTTTTCGGGACATGGAATGCATAATGAACTAGGGGGGGTATTGGTAACTCAGGATGCCGTGCAACATGATGAGGGTGTTACCGTAAGTGATATTATCACACTAGCCAATAAAGCTGACAACATTAGACAGATATTCATCATTTTGGATTGTTGTCATAGCGGAAATGCAGGTTCGGCACCCATACTTAATGATAATGTGGCCATACTGAGGAAAGGAGTATCCATTCTTACGGCAAGTCTCCATGATCAATATGCAGTAGAAAAAAGAATGACCAAAGAAGGTTTGTTTACTAAGATTTTAATAGAAGGCCTTAAAGGCGGAGCGGCAGATATTGTAGGGGATATTACCGCCGCCGCCTTGTATAATTATGTGGAAAAAATATTAGGACCCTGGGATCAGCGCCCAGTATTTAAAACACATAGCGCAACCCTGACCGCAATACGTCATAACGAACCCAGAATAGATATTGAAACACTCAAAGAAATTGTCAATTATTTCCCCCAAGCTAACTATCAATATCCATTGGATCCATCCTATGATCCTGAATTGGAACCTAAAAACCCAAAGAATGAACATATTATGTCACACTTCAGATTGTTTCTTGCAGAAGGCTTACTAAAACCAATAGGGGAAAAACATTTATATCATGCGGCAAAGTATAGTGAAAGTTGCCAATTGACACCTTTGGGAGTGTTTTACTGGCAGATATTAAATAAGAATAAAGCCTAATAAATATGAAAAGAACATGTTTTATATCCTTTAAAACAGAAGATGTCTATTATAAAGAATACATTCAAAATACCTTACAGGTAGAGATGATTGATAAATCTTTGAATGAAGCTATTCATTCAGACGACCCTGATTATATTATGCAAGCCATTAGGAATGATTATTTATCAGATTCTACTGTCACTATCCACCTTATAGGGAGTAAGAGTGCTGAAGAATTAGGTGAGGAAGAACAACAATTTATAAAAAGAGAATTACAAGCTTCTTTATATAATGGTAAAGGAAATACGAAAAACGGAATTCTGGGAATAGTTCTACCTGAAATGTATAATGATATCTATACGGGACAAGGTGTTTGCTCCTCCTGTGGAACAACACTTAATTATGTGAGTATAAATGATCGAACAACGGTTAAAGAGTTTAGTTATAATTTCTATATCCCAAATAATAAATGCCATTGGGCAGAAGAAGATCGTTATTGTGTGTTGGCTAATTGGGATGAATTTATCAAGGAACCAGAAAAACACATTGAATTAGCATATGGTAAAAGAAATGCATCTATTTCTGAAAAAACCAAAACATATCCAGATTGATGTTTGGGTGTAAGGTCAAGTTGATTTGAATTAGGAAGTAGATGCATTTATAACCAAGAATAAATAAAAATGAGCCATCCTAAAGAGTTGCAAGAAAGTCTTGAGAAGTTTAGAAGCGATCACCCCAACCCAGGAAGAGTAGCTTTTTTAATGATGAATTTTGAAAAAAGAGATTTCTATCCTCAACTCGTTGAAGCTTTAAAATTATCCTTTGAAAAACAAAAAATTACTTTACTACGTGCAGATGATAAAGAATATCATTCAAATCTACTTCTTAACATTAGAACCTATATGCATGGCTGCGGTTTTGGTGTAGCAGTATACGATAAAGTAAGTAAAAAAAATTTCAATCCAAATGTTTCAATGGAAGTAGGGTATATGCTTGCTATGAATAAGGAAATATTATTTCTGAAGAATAAAGACTTGGATAATTTGAATGAAGATCTTTTGGGAACTTTATATAAGAATTTCAACACCTATAAAATTCAAGAAACTATCCCTAAAAATGTTAATAAATGGCTGGATGATAAAGGTTTTTGTTATAAGCAATACCATTGCTATATCACATTAAGTATTACGGTTGCAAAGATCGCATCCTGTATTACTTCTGTTGATAGTATTGTTGAAGATATAAAAGGATATGCTTTGAGTGATGAAAAACCGAAACTATTACGGCTTTATCCATCTGCTGAGTCAAATAATGCCATATTAGTTTTTGAAGGAGATATTGATTTTTACGAGGGGTTTAAAAAATTACACGCAAACAATAGGATACATCTAAGCAATAATGAAATAAGCATTATTGATGTATCATCTAAACCACATACAATTATACCATCAGATATTATAAATCCATTTAGTACCGAAAGGAATACTACCCATTCTGAAAAGGGTTGGACCTGGCAAATATGTCGTAGAGAAGGTTGGGATGGTGATAGATCAGTAATTGGCGATGGTAAATTGATTCTGGGTGAAGCACTAAGCTATAAAATAGAAGATAGTAAAGTATATCTTACTATATCCTCTGATAATTATTTAGTTGCTGTTTCTAACCATATTAATTTCTCTCATTTATATTCCACTAAAATAAGAGCACCTCTTTGGTTAAAGCCTCATTTCAAAGTTAGAATTCTTGATATTATAACAAGTATTGTTGCATTTGAGGATTTAACTATAAAACCTACCCTTAGAGAAATCATTTATGCTAATGTAAAAAGTGTTGCATACTTTATAGATAATAAAAATTCAAAAGAAATTCTTGAATTGGTAGATTTTTGTGGAGCTGAGAATGTTGAAGTTGTTTGATAAGGTAAAGCGATTAGATCCTCAATACTAGAGAAGAATGATGAGAATTTCATAAGAAAATAGGATGTTTTAGTCATGGTCTGAAGGGAAATTCTTTTCGAGTTTCATTTTTACCCTGTTCTTATGGGTTTTGTTACTCTAAAATACCTTGCAGGTTGATAGATGACCACCATTGGTAACTTCAATACAATCTCCGTTCTTGAAATCACTCAGTCATCTTCAGGAATAATTATATCTTCGATTGGATTTCAATTTCAGTTTTGATTTCGATTCCCATCATAATGCATAAAGAAATTGATCCAGATATTTCGCGAAAGCCTCATAATAATAGGTAGGCATACGAGCATAGTGACCACTATGACAAAGAAAGAGTTCAAAAGACTAAAATTAAATAGGTAATGGGCTATTAAAAAAGAGGTACCTCCAAAAATAATACCTACAGGATAACTCACATACATCGCTCCATAAAAAAAGGAAGGTTCAATTTTATATTTGGTACTGCAATGTCTACAGCGTTCGTGCATTTTAAGCGTATCTTGAAGAACAAAAGGATTGGAATTCTGGTACATTGATTCCTGATGACATACCGGACATTTCCCTCTAAAAATGCTGTAAAGCTTTGATCCCTTTAAAAATCCCATAAAGATGTGATTAGATACTGCAAATTTAAGCATCTTTGCAG
>CAZXYA010000214.1:0-13619 GCA_964644655.1 uncultured Saprospiraceae bacterium
AGCATACTAAGGGTCGAATATTTTTTGTGTATATTATTTTTTAATTAGTGTTTAGGGTTGATTTGTAAAATTTTATGCAAATAATTAGATATATACTTGAAATTTTATTTTGAATTACTATATTGTGACAAATATTAAAACCTTAATTAAGTAACGGCAAAACAATAACTTGAACATCTAGGACGGCTTCTTTTGCTCCTATTTTCACTTTAAAATCGGTCATAGTATCAACAATACTCCCTCTTTTAAAGAAAAACTAGAACCAAAATAATCTCGTCCAGATGACCAACTTATTATTTCGTCGTTACTAACCTATAAATAAATAGCGATAGCGCACCTATACTTTAGGAGCAACACCAAATGTTGGCAATTCCTGCCTACTTACTTCTATCACCATTTACTACAAGGTTGTTTTTATATGAGTCCGCATTTTGAATGCTTTAGTTATTTTATTGCTAATGAACGAATCTAATAATACACAAGATTTTAATTATTTTCTGAAAGGGGATAAATATTTTTTTAAAGAAAATTTTACTTCATATTTTCTATTCTACCAAAGTAAATTGTAGTTCAAATGGAATAGTATTATTTAATCTATTAGATAAATTTTAGATAGAAAAATATTTAAGTTTATGCAGACAAAGTATTTATATAGTGCAGCAGTAAATGGTATTCAGTCTTTCATATTTGAAACTGGAAAATTAAAAGAAATAGTAGGAGGTAGTGAATTTGTATTACAAATTGGAGAAAAGTATTTTCCTGAATTATTAGGCACTTCCTATGAATCTGATAATCATGTTCTTAATGCAGCTGGAAAGTTGATTTATCGCTTTGATAATCTGGCTGATTGTCAGCGTGTAATAAAAGCTTTTCCGAGATTGATTAGGGAAGTAGCACCTACAATCCAATTCAGTCAAGCAGTAGTAGCCATAGAAGGTGAGGGGACAAAAAATGCTCTTGACACCTTAGATAAACTCTTGAATTCACAGCGAAACAAGTCCCTACCCCAGCATGGAATGGGATTCATGATAACTGAGCGGGCACGTCGTACTGGTCGTTCGGGAGCGGATAAGGAAATTAAATATTTTCCCAATACTAATAACAAAGAGGCCCTTATGGACCGCACTCAGATAGCTAAAGTAGAGGCGTTCAAGAACAATACCTTAGCTGCAAAAATGCTTCCAAGAGCTGACCGACAACAGGGATACAAACTAGCTGATAGCATTGAGGAAATTGCGCCAAATAATAAAGGTTGGTTGGCCATTGTACATGCGGATGGGAATAGCTTGGGTAAAAATATTCAGCGTTTGCTGAACACATCAAGACCTGATTTAATGGCCTTCTATCAACGTTTTTCTAGATTGCTAGATGAGGCCACAACACAAGCTGCACAAAATGCATATTCGGAAACAATAAAACATAAAACCAATAATAGATTAATTCCGCTTCGACCAGTGTTGTTAGGAGGAGATGATTTAACGCTTATTATTCGTGGAGATTTAGCTTTAGAGTTCACGGCTGCTTATCTCAAGAACTTTGAAGAACAAACTGCTGCTAAATTTGCTGAACTTGATTTTCCTGAAAATTTGAAACACTTATATAATGGAATTACAGCCTGTGCGGGTATTGCCTTTATCAAACCCAATTATCCATTTCATTATGGTGTCAACCTTTCGGATGGTTTGACTAAATATGCTAAAAAAGCAGCCAAGCGTATTAATAAAAATACTCCACCATCTAGCCTTGCTTTCCATAAAGTTCAATCAAGTTTTATTGGAGATTATGATTCTATTGTTGAAAGAGAGTTACAGGCTGAAGCTGCTCAAATTCAGTTCAATCATGGGCCTTATTTCTTAGCCGCACAGAAATACTACTCGACCGTAGCCAAACTGGACAGATGGATTGGCTTAATGAAAAAGGAAGATGCACCTCGCTCTAACTTACGAGAATGGCTCTCGGAATTGCAGACCAATCCAGATGCAGCGGACCAATTGATGGAAAGAATTATTTCTATTAATCCTCGCTATAGTCAATATCTATCGAAAGAGGAATTAATTATAGAGAGAATGGATGTTAAGAAGGACATGATGATAAAAACAACCCCAATTTTTGATGCTTTGACCATCGCTAGTATCTAACTCAAATACAAAACACCATTTATTATGGCGACGATTCGATATAAGATTCAATTTTTTACATATTGGCATACAGGTTCTGGCCTATCGGCAGGCACTGCCGCTAATAATACGGTTATCCGTAATGCTCAAAACCTTCCATATATTCCTGGTAAAACTGTGAAGGGGCTGTTGCGAGAAGCGGCTGAAAAGATTAATAAGCTCTCAACAGATTTAGTGAGTGATGCTTTTGTGGAAACAGTTTTCGGCATAGGTCAAGACAAAATCGAGGAAGAAGCATTAGCTAGACCAACTCCACTTACAGGGAGTAGTTTTTTTAGTAGTGCTGAATTATCCCACGCTTTAGGGGATAATTTAATTAAGCAAAATCAACAAAGATGGTTGTTTGATACTTTTAGCTCTACAGCCATTGACGAAAATGGTTTGGCCAAAGAAAATACCCTACGTACGCTAGAAATAACCGTACCACTACCACTGTTTGGAACTATTGATGATTTCCCAGAGGATAACGAAGCCTTAACACAGTTAGACAATTGTTTTAAATGGATTAAACGCTTAGGTGTTAATCGCAATCGAGGACTTGGTCGTTGTCAGTGGACACGACTATAAACCTAGTGAAATTAGAATTTCCAGTTTATAAATTAGATATTGAAAATTCCTATAAAGCATATGAATCAACAACAATATAAATGTACTTTACTCACTAATTTAGTGCTTTCTTCCAAAGCTGCCACCGAAGGCTTTGCGGAATCCTTAGATTATATTCCTGGAGCAAAATTTCTAGGATTAATCGCTTCCGAAAAATACTACTCGGTTGCTCAAGGAAGAGGAGAAGCTATGGATTTCTTTCACAATGGCACAGTGAGGTTTGGAGATGCTTTCCCCTTAATTAAAGAGAAAATAGCTTATAAAAAACCCTATAGTTGGTTGCATCCTAAAAAAGCAGAATTATCAGCTATTTATGTTGATGCCGCTACGCCCCGCTCCTTTCGTGAAAACTTGGTAGAACAAGAGGGCATCAAGCTAGAGCAAGCTAAAAAAGGTTATTTTACGCAGCAATATAGTTGGAAAATAGAACAAGATTTTGCCATCAAATCAGCCTATAATGCCCAAACTTTACGCTCTAAAGAAGGAGCAATGTATGGTTATTTCAGTTTGCCTAGAGGTTCTGCTTGGACCTTTAGCATAGCATCGGACAATCCTGATTATTTGAAAACTATTCATTCTATGTTAATAGGTAAAAAGCGGATTGGGCGTTCCAAAACTGCTGAGTACGGTATGGTGAAAATCGAAGCCCTAAAAGAAGGCTTTTCTACTCAAACCTTTATCCCAAATAGAGGATATGCTTATCTCTATGCCGCTAGTAATCTTTGTTTCTATGATGCTTATGGCAATAATTGCCCTTATCCCACCGACTCCGATTTGGGTTTGATGGGTAAAGCAACCATTGCATGGGATAAGTCCCAGATTCGACATCGTATGTATACCACTTGGAATCAGAAACGAAACAACCGAAACGCTGACCGGCTCATTATTGAAAGAGGTTCTGTTATAGCAGTTCAATTGAATGGACAAGGCCTAGATCAAGAATTATTTAATCTTGGTATCGGCGTTCATCGAAGTGAGGGGTTTGGTAAGGTACTAGTCAATCCTTGGTTTCTAAATGATGCGCAGCCAGCATTACCGACCCAATTAGAAAAATATCAACTGAAGCCTAGTACTAATATTTATGGTCAAGCTAATGACGAAAGCGATGAAGCTATTATAAGCTTTGTAAAAAGACGTAAAAAAACGGCTAAACGCTTATTAGATATTGACAAACTTGTGAATATATTTAGAGCAGAACACGGTTCTAAATTTACTGGAATTTCTCCTAGTCAATGGGGACAATTGAGACGCTACGCCAAGAATCTTTCTGTATCGAATTATAAAAAATTAATTTTCGATGAATCGGTGGGGTTTACCTATCGAGGTCGGATGGAAAACACTTGGCGAAAATATCAAAGGCGAGAACTACTCGAAGAGTATGTATTTGGGACCGAAAAAAACAAAGAAAAAGAAAGGCTAAAAGCCACAGTACCAGAGGGTTCAGAATTGGAATTTATTATGAAATTAGCTGCCCAAATGGCAAAGAATAGCGATAAAAACAGTTAATCATGAAGAAATACTTAGCTAGATTCTTAGTAGAAGCGGCCACTCCTATGCGGATAGGCTCAGGCAATGCAGGACTGTTGGTGGACCAACTAGTAGCTAGAGATGCCAATCAGTTACCTTATGTGCCTGGTACTAGCTTAGCGGGGGTGATACGGCACGAATTGGCACAATATCCTGTTTTTACAGAAGAGCAAATTAATCGACTTTTTGGGTTTCAGAATTCCCAGATAACTCAAGACACCGAAGAGGTGGATAAAGGACAAGGCAGTAGAATAGTCTTTAGTCCTGCTCTACTTGTTTCTGCGGACGGGCAGAGTGTGCATGAAAGTCTAGAAGAAATTGATTTTGACCAAGATTATTATCGGGCTTACCAAGATAATCTCTTACCCGAACGAGACCATGTCAGAATGAATCATCGAGGGGTAGCTAGTAAATATGGTAAATATGAAGAGCAACTTGTCTATCAAGGCACTCGCTTTGTATTTGAAATGGAATTGGAGGGTACTGCGACAGATACTGATATATGGAAACAAATACTTGCTATCGTTAGGCAACCAACTTTCCGAATCGGTGCGGGGACTAGAAAAGGTTTTGGCGCCTTAAAGGTTATTAAAACACAACAGAAGAGTTTTAATCTAAAAGAGCGTAAGGAATTAGAGGAATATTTGGCAATCAGCAGTTCATTGAATAAACCTTTCACTAGTTGGGAAATAGCTAAAACTGAATCTTTAAACGACCATTGGAAGCAATATGAATTAACACTTAGTCCTGAGAATTTCTTCCTTTTTGGCTCAGGCCTACAGGATGCCGAAGCAGATGAGACTCCTAAAATGGAAAAGTTTTTTAAATGGAATGAACACGGTTCGGCTGAATTACAACGAGAACAACTTTTAATTCCTGCTACTTCTGTTAAAGGAGCTTTGGCTCACCGAGTGGCTTTTCATTTTAATCAGTTTGATGAAGAAAAGGGTGTTTCTATTGAAACGGCAGATAGTGCTGATTGGGGAAATGCTATCCTTAATGATAAAATGCAAGAAAGCTTAAATCAAATTGATTTTGGAGTTAACCCAGAAGGACTAGATTTTGACCCCGGGGCAGGAGATTGGGATGAACTGATTAATGAAATTAGTAAACTACAAGCAATAGATTCGACTATTTGGAAGAATTATGCAGACTTGGTAGAACAAAAGAAGAACACCTTGGATGAAACCCAAATTGGAGTGGGTGAACAAAATGAAGCGGTGGTTACACTTTTCGGTAGTGCTAAAAAGGCAGAAGAAGGCGGACAAAGAGGGTGTGTCTTGGTCTCCGACGTATTTGTTCCACTCAAAGCCTCCAAGATTTTTAATCATGTAGCCATAGACCGTTTTACGGGAGGAGGCATTGATGGGGCTTTGTTCCAAGAAAGGGTAAGTACGTCCAATAAATTCACCCTTACATTTTTGGTTAATAAAACCGCTTTTGATATTCCTAATGTACAAAAAGCATGGGAAGCTGCACTTGATGACCTCAAATCAGGTCAATTGCAGTTAGGAGGTCACACCACTAAAGGACATGGTGTATTTAAGGCTGTTTCCTAATGGTCAAGTTTATTAGACTATTTAAAAATTAAACTACTTAAAATGACTATAAAAGAAAGATATCAAAAAATTAATTTATCAGAAATAGACCAACAACAAACCTATAGTGGCTATATCTGGTATTCGGATGAATCTAAACCTGTGTTATTAAACAATTCGACTTTTGTGCCAAATTTTAAACAAGGCATTAGGTTTATTGTGGAAGGCCATTTAGTAGCTCAGAACACTAGTTATCAAATTAAAAATATAGATGGAGCTTATCATGTTGCTAAAATTAATCTATCAGGTATGGTGGGTGCATCAGGGGATAACTGGAAATCGGTAGATTATTTTGCTCACGATACTCAACCATTCCAAAAATATACGATGATTGAAGCATGGGAAGAAGCAGACCTCTATACCCAAGGAACGCTCCAATCCAATCAAGTGCCAGCAGGGATTGAGTTACCTCAAATAAAAACTTTGGTTCCTGCTTGGTCCGCGTTTAAAGGATTTGAATAAGCCAAAGTACAATTCTAGAGGATATTTCAATGTACCCTCCAACTTTGTAACTTAAACATTCGAAGTCAGCATTAAAAAATTAAAACCTAACATCCAATGACCTTTATCAAAGCACCATATAATTTTGTTCCACTAAATCGGGAAGTTGTATCTCCTCACTGGGCCAATCGAATCAGTCATGATATTCCATTCAAGCATCAATTATCAGGTAGCTTCAAGATACTCATCAAAGCACATAGCCCGCTCTTTGTACAAGATGGCTTAGGAAAAGATACTGATAAAGCAGCAGGTAAGTTTTCTCAGTTTCAGAATCAATACTTCCTACCAGGGTCCACAATCAAAGGAATGGTACGTAATGTACTAGAGGTAATGAGCTTCGCTAAATTGGGTAATAAGGTCAACAATCATCGTTATGCTATACGAGACCTGTCTCCTGCTGCAAAGGCAATTTATTTAGATAATTTTAAGGCTAAGGATATTTTTGCTGGTTGGTTGTACAAAAAAGATGAACAATATTGTCTAGAAGATTGTGGTGCTCCAGGCCGCCTGTCTCACCGTAAATTGGATGAGCATTATGGCACTAACTTTAGTGAGTTTTTCCAAAAAGGCAAAGGTTTTGACCAGCGTAAGGATGAGCAAAAGGCTGCTCAATTTAAATACAAACTATTTAATGGTCACGCTAGAGGGAATCGTTTTGCTCAGTATGGTGAAAGTGCAGGTCGTTTGTTATATGAAGTGGCTACCAAAGGTGAAGAAGGTACTATTGTTTTTACTGGCCAACCGGGGCCCAGATTTATAGCAAGGAATAGTCGTTGGACAGGTCACCATTTGGAATTTATCTTTTTCCCAGTTAAGCGAACAGTAACAATAGACCCTCAGGTGGTACAAAATTTTGAATTTGCTTATCATGAAAAAGATAGACCACGCTGGTCCATTGATTATGCTTACTGGAGAGAAGAGTTAAAAAAAGGTAATAAAATTCCAGTCTTTTTTCGAAAAGATAATGATGGTGTTGTTAAAGATTTTGGCCTTTCCTTTTTATACAAAATGCCTTATCGTCATTCGGTTAAAGAATCCATTGAATTATACCAAAAAGAAAAAGGACTAGATTTGGCGGAAGCTATCTTTGGATATGTTGATATGGAAACCAAAGAGGCTCTCAAAGGTCGAGTGCATATGGGACACGCTTTTGCCAAGGTTGGTACTGCTCAATTGGATGGTGAAAAAAGCGAAGTCCTTTCAGGGCCCAAAGCATCTTATTATCCAAACTATATACGACAGAAAATTGGTGAAGATGGTAGAGTACAAGGCCGCTACCGTACTTTTATGGATAAGGACCATCAAATTGCAGGATGGAAACGCTACCCAATTCACCGCAATGGCGTCCGTTCTAATCCTAAGCCACCTGGTACTTCTGATAAGGTACTTACTAAGTTTGTACCGCTTAAAGAAGGGGCAGTCTTTGAAGGTATGGTTCATTATCACAATCTACGAAAAGAAGAGTTGGGTGCGCTATTAAGTGCCCTTACTTTTCACAATACACCAGACACCTTCCACAGTGTTGGGATGGCGAAACCACTAGGCTATGGTAAAACATCTATTGAAATTCAGGGACTTAAGGGTGAAATGTCGGACTACCTGCGTTCTTATGAAGCCTTTATGAATGTAATGTTGGGCAACACCACACCCGAATGGCATGTGACCCCACAAATTACAGAATTAATAACGATGGTTTCTGAGCAAAACAACCAAGGTAATTCGGAATTGGCTTATATGAAATTAGGAGTCAGACGAGGCGAAAATGCTTTTGTAGAAGCCAAACAGCGAAAAGCAATGGAAGCCCTCGATGTCTATTCTAAGTTAAATGGTATTCTAAGTAAAAAGGGAGGTACCTACGTGAGTCCAGAAGACATTGCTACTGCCAAAGTACAAATAGACAGTGAAAAAGCTCAGTTTGCCAATGCTGCCAATCCAAAAGATCAACTAGAGGCATACGCTACTCAGCAAAAACAGGTGTTTATTTCTGCTTTTGAAGACAAAAAAGTGGAACTTCTACAAGCAATTAAAGCACGGCGAGCTGCATTGGTTACTGCTGCTGCTGAAGCCAAAGAAGCAAAAGAAAAAGCTGCTCAGGTCGCTCGAAAAACTGAGCGAATGGAAGCTGCTAAATCCTCTAAACCCAATTTGGAGAGCATTAAGCCTGAAGATAGAAATGCTTTTGATAAGCTTAAAAAATTGATAGCACGCTATGTAGAAAACTATCATGGTAAAAAATATGATAAACTACAAAAGGAATTTCCAGAAGGAGGCGTTTTGCCCGATTCTTTCCATCAAGAAACTATTGAGTTAGTTCAAATGATTATACAAAATGCCAAGCCGAACGACCAGAAAAAATGGAAAAAAACAATAGCTAAAAATGCCAATGTTAAAAAATTAGGTGAATGGATTGGTAAGGAGGCAGCAGGAAAATTTTTGCAAGAATTGGGATAACGAATTATTGTGAAAAACAAAAAATAAATCAACATGAAAAAATATTTTTTAATATTCATATTGCTAGGCTTATGGAATCAAGTTAGTGCCAATTTATCCATTGGTGATTCTTTAAGAATAGTAAAATTAGAAGAGCAAGTTAAAACGCTAACGAATAACAATGAAAGTTTTAAACAGAAAATAGAAGGATTAGAAAAAGACAGAGATAGATTATCCAATATTGGTATTACTGCGGGAGGATTGACTTTATTAGGTCTTGGGTATATGGCATTCCTTTATATGTGGGGTATTAAGAAAAAAGCAGAAGCAACAGTTAACGAAATTGCCCCTAATAAATTAAAAGAATTAGTTCCTGATATTGTCAAGAATCAGATGAACGCTCATGCTTTAATTAAAGAATACAATGATACTCTAGAACTAAAAAAGAAACCCATTCTAATTCTAAGTGCTGTTGATAAATATAAACCATTCCATGATTTTTTAGTGGATAAAGGATTCGAAAATCTTAATTCTAAAAAAATTGATGATATAGAGGATATTCCTGCCAATGATTTTGACTTGGTATTATTCAACAATGACAAAGGTGATTTAACTCAAAAACAAATGGATATTGTGATTACAAAGTATAAAGATAGCTTTGACTATTTCTATTTTAATACAACTCGTCAGCGCTTTGACGCAGAGGGTATCACTATTTCTTTTGCCAATTCAAAGGAGACTTTAGAAAATAGACTTGTAGAGGTATTGAAAAAATAAACAATGGATAAATCAATTTTTCATCAAATACATAGAACTATCCTTGAATGTAAGGAAATTAATGGAACAATTTTAAATTTAGCGAACTTGGAATTAACTACTATTCCTAAGGAAATTGAAGAATGCTACTGGATAGAAAAATTATATTTAAATGATAATGCAATAACAAAGATTGAAAACCTAAAAGGTCTTACGGAGTTAAAAGAATTATATTTGAATAATAATCTCATTACACAAATTGAGAACCTCACTAACCTGAATAGCCTTAAAGGACTTTATCTAAACGATAATAAAATAGAAAAAATAGAAAACTTAGATACCCTTCTTAATTTAGATGAGTTGTACCTAAATAATAACTTAATAGCTAAAATTGAGGGATTAGAAAAATTGGAATGGCTATCTTCAATATCATTAAACAATAATTTAATCGGAACATTAGGCAATAATATTCAAAGCCAACTTACTAATATCAAAGAAATAAATCTAAATTTTAATAAAATCTCATCTTTAAAGGGGATAGAGACCTTGAAAAAATTACAAGAAATTTCTCTGAATTCTAACGAAATTATTTCAATAGATAATCTAAGTGGACTTTCTAACCTGAATAGAATTTCATTATCAAGAAATAAAATTGAAGATGTGGTCCCCTTTCTTCAAATATTTTTACAGAGAAAAAAATCGGAGATAGTGTTCAAAGATTTATTCATGCCAAGTTTAGGGGAAGCAAATCTGGGCAATAACCCTATTAAATCCCCCCCTTTAGAAATAATCATTCAAAATAATAAAAAAGAACTAAGAGAACATATCCAAAAATTAAATGAACAAGGAAAAACTTATTTTTATGAAGCAAAATTGTTAATTGTTGGAAAGGGAGGAGCTGGAAAAACTACCTTGGCATGGAAACTTAAAGATATTAATTCTCCAATGCCTAGAAAAGAAGAAGACAGAACAAGAGGTATAGAAGTTCAAGGTGTAGAAATAGAAAATAATGAACGTGAAAGAGAGGCTTTTAAGATGAATGTATGGGATTTTGGAGGGCAGGAAATTTATCATTCTACCCACCAATTTTTTTTAACTAAACGGTCTCTATATATAATTGTTAATAATACACGTACAAATGAAACAGATTTCAATTATTGGCTACAGAAAATAGAACTTTTTAGTGATAGTAGCCCCGTCCTTATTGCACAGAATGAGGAAGGCGGTACCTCAACTGATTTTGATTTAAGAGGATTTCAACAGTATTTTTCCAATATCGAGGGTGTACTAGATGCTGATTTTTCAAAACCTAATGAAAGATTAAAAAAAGTAATAAAAAAAGTTCATAATCGAATTCAAGAATTGGATCATCTTGGAAGTAAATTACCAAAATCATGGGTAACTATCAGAAATGAATTAAATATACTTTCCAACAGTAAACCAACGATTAATTCTTTTGAATTCATTAAAATTTGTGAAAAACATGGCATTGAAAAAAAAGAGGAAAGAAAGCCTCTAGCAAGTTTTCTTCATGATATAGGTGCTTTTTTGTATTTCCAAAATGATTCAATTCTTAAAAATATTATCATCCTTAACAATACATGGGCCACAAAAGGGGTATACAGGATACTTGACAACAAAAAAATTGAAGCTCAAAAAGGACAGTTCTCGGAGAAAGAAGCGAAAGAAATTTGGTCAGATACTCCTTTTGAGGATTGGCATGATGAATTACTACAATTAATGAAGAAATTTGAATTATGCTATCAAGTTCCATATATAAATACGGTTCAGTTTGTTGCTCCTCAATTACTTCCCAAACAAAAACCTATATATAATTGGGATGAATCTAAAAATTTACACATTTATTATGACTATGATTTTTTGCCGAATGGCATTATTTCAAAATTGATTGTTCGTTTGTATAGATATATTAAAGATATAGATAGTTATGCTTGGCAATCTGGATGCCTTTTTATCCTTGAAAATACAGAAGCCCAAGTAATTGAGACATATGGCAATAAACAAATTGAAGTAAAAGTAAAAGGAGCTCACAAAAAGAGACTGAGTACTATAATACAAGAAAGAATTGACGAACTGAATGATAGTTTTGAGAGGATAAAGGTGAAAAAAATGATTCCATGTAATTGTAAAGATTGTATAGGCTCAGAAAAACCATACTATTATCAATATGATGACTTACTTACAAGAAAAGAGAAATTCAAGAAAACTATAGAATGTAGTTTTAGTTATGAAATCGTTAATGTGTTCGAAATATTAGATGGCGTCTATGAAAAAATAGATCTCAAGGAAGACATAAATGATAATGAACCCACCATAAAGGATTTGATTCAAAAAGACAATCTTGAAGAAGCACTAATCTTATTTGAAAGAAATAATCGAAAAGTAGGTACTATTCTTATTCGAGAATTTAGGAGTAATAGAAATAGTTACCTTATAGGAGTACTTACTAGTAAAGAATGGTCTACCATTCGTTCTCAGATAAGTTATAAGCTTCTTGAATTATCAGATATAATTGAATAGAAAATGAATATGACCACGTCCTCACCCATAGAATTGCTCACTCTTTCCTTTGACTTACCTTTACACCGTAAGGAACTTGTCAATTGGCGAGGTGCCTTCAACGAATTGGCGAGACAATGTAATAATGATATCTTTCACAATCATCTTAATGACGGAAATGAGCAGTCCAATGCCTATCACTATCGACACCCATTAATTCAATATAGAATTCATCGGAGAAAAGCTGCTATTTTAGCCATCAATGAAGGAATAGATGCGATACACGATGTGTTGGGTAATTATGATTGGACACTTAGATGGAATAATAAGCCTTGTCCGCTAAAAGTGGCAGATTTAGTAATTAAAAAAGAGAATTTTGAGTTATTGGCTAAGCCAACAAAATATAGAATACGAAGATGGATTGCGCTTAACCAACAGAATTTTGGAAAATGGCAAAAGTGTAAAGGACTTATTCAACAAGCCTCGCTTTTAGAAAGAATTTTAGCTGCTCAAATTCTAGCGCTTTGTTCCTCTTTCAAATGGAGAGTACCAGCTCATTTAGATGTCTCTATATTGGAAATAAATCAACAGAAAAAAGTTAACATTCATAAGATTCCATTGATTACTTTTGATATATCGTTTTCAACTAATATATATATTCCTCGCGGCTTAGCAATTGGTAAATCCATTAGTTTAGGCTTTGGAGAAATATCAAATTAAAATTAAAAAGCTTTAGAATGGATTGGAAGACAGAAATAAAACAAAAAGCAACTGATGATATTGGGATAGCACTAGAAAATTTACGTGGATTACTTCCTCCAAATTCAGATTTTTTTGATGGTTGTATAGTCTTTCTAAGCAGATACAGAAAGTTAAAAAAGGATAAATTTAGAGGCACTACGGCTAGAGAGACCCTCAATATAGAGGAGAATAAATTATTAGAAGATGTGTTAGAGTTTGTAAATAGCGTAACGATAGATATAGAGGCGGTGGGAAAAAATATAGAAAATGGATTAGTTATTTTCTACGAAAAAATTGTAATTTACTGTTCAGATGAAAGAAGAAGTTATATGGAGCAATTTTTTAATAAACATTATTTTAGAAATGTCCATTATTATGACAATGATTTTAAAATTTTTGACGACGCTGATTTGATATTATTTGATGATAAGGAACGTTCGGATAGTTCAAAAAAGAAATTAAAAGAAATTTTAGATAATAATAATTATGTCATTTACTTTGGGCATCCCTTCCCTCTATCTATAAAAGACTATGGGGACCGTGCCTACTTTGCCAACTCTATTTTTTCCCTCTATGCCCGTATCAAAGAAATGTTAGATTTTCTAAAATACATTAATCCCAAATAATTTAACTATGCCTTATCACTTCCAAACACGTCAGCATATTTTTGGAGAGGACAAAACAAAACCCTAACCTAAAAACATGACCCAATGCAACCCACAAAAAATCACCAAAATTTTATAACTGCACTTAAAAGCCGCAT
>CAZXYA010000215.1:0-13604 GCA_964644655.1 uncultured Saprospiraceae bacterium
GTTTCTTAGCCAGACCGCGTTGATCAGCTCATGCAATCTTTACAATCATTTTGATGATACAAATATAAGGGGTAATTAAGGATAGATTCCACTCTGTTGAAGTGAAATGGGAAAAGGATGGAGTGAAGTAGGTTTTTTGGTTTTTTGTATGCTTTTTAGCCGATTGAATTCCTTTTTTTGCCTACCGAATACCAAGCTTTAAAAGCATTTTATAATATGGTAGTCGAGAAACAAACAGAGCAGATTGTTTTGAAAAAAGCTTGATGGGTTTGATTTGTAAAAAATAGTAAATGAGTTGACGAGTTGATGAGGTACTGATTGAAAAACCTCATCAATTCGTTACCTCATTACCTCATCACATCTCCTCTATTCACGCCTTCAAATTTTAAATGTCAATCATTTCTATTCCAATCCTTAGTGAATTCTTTAGATTTTTTCGGTCAAATGATTGCCTATACCGTCGTGATTGGTCAATCTCCTTATTTTTTCTTTCCTTCTATTTGGACATTTCTTATCTTTGTAGGTAGGCGCTTGTTAGGAATTTATCCTCCCAAAGAATCGGGACAGATTTTGGGCTAACACAAATTCCCAACAAGCTCTAAATACACCCTACTCCCTATATTAGCGAATTAATCTAAAATTAAAACTATGAAGTCTGTATTCACTACGCTATTCTTATTGTGCAGCATCAGCATTTTTTTGATTGGACAAGTTGAAGATGATATAAGGTTCAACGATCTCCCACCTAATGCCGAATATGGCAAATGTTATGCAAAATGTAAATCGCCAGATATTTATGAGACCTTTACTCGAAAAGTTTTAGTAGAAGAGGCTTATGTTAAAACGACTCCAATTGCTGCTGTCTATGAAACCGTAGACAAAGAAATCTTGGTATCAGAAGGTGGCGTAAATTATAAAACCATTCCTGCCAGCTATAAAACTATTACAGAAAAAAAATTGGTAGAAGCAGAACAAACAATCGTAAATATCATTCCTGCTACTTACGAAACTCGATCTCGACAAGTGTTGGTTTCTGAAGAAACAGGAAAATGGGTCAAGAAACAAAAAGATCCTAATTGTTTTTCTGAAAATCCAGAAGACTGTTTGATTGCTTGCTACGAAAAAATACCTGCTGTATACAAAACAGAGACTTATGATGTCATAGCAACCCCAGAGCAAACAGTTGAAAAAATCATTCCTGCCGTTTATACAACCATTACTAAAGAAGTAGTCGATGCGCCTGAAAAAGTAATCGAAATACCTTATGACCCTGTTTTCAAAACGATCACCGAAAAAGTAATGATTCGCCCTGCAACAGTCAATGAAGAAGCTATTCCTGCTGTTTACAAGGAAGTAACCGAAAAAAAATTGGCGGAGAAAGGTGGCTATACCGTTTGGACAGAGATTCTTTGTGCTAATAAAACATCAGCCTCTACTATTAGGAAATTACAGCGTGCCTTAAGAGCAGAAGGCTATAGTATCGGCGCAGCAGATGGTCTATTGGGTACTCGTACGCAGACCTCTCTCAAACAATTTCAAATTGATAATGAATTGCCCGTTGGTAATTTGAATATGGAAACTCTGGAAGCATTGGGGATTCCTTACTAAATCACGGTTCAGAAGTTTACACTTCTTCATGCTTGCGGTTCACAAACGATGTTTGTTCATCCTAATTTTTGAGTGAGCAAATCATAAATCATAGTTCATACCTGCCTACCGGCAGGCAGGTATGAACTATGATTTATGATTTTCAGAATCAATCACCTCTGCCCTAAGCTGGCAAAGCCAGTACCATAATTTTCCGTTGGAAAGCTAATCCACTAGGCAAAAAATACACCCAACGGATTTAACGAACTAGACGATAGTTTAAAAATTTTCACAATATCAATTTTTTATCTGACCATCTAAAGAGCACTACTTTTGCCCTTCTTTTTGCTTTAGAGCATGTTTAAAATTCCATTAGCAAAAAAATATTCCTTCCTAATAGTGACCTTATAAAAACAGTACCGTCAATAAGGAAAACAAATTCTATTTTCAAATTTTAACAAATACAAATCAACAGTCTATGAAGTTTTCAACTACACTAGGAGCATTTTTAGTTGCTCTACTTTTTTCAACTACCATTGTAGCCCAAACAGAACAGGATATTCCTTTTGATGATTTACCTCCAACCAATGAATTTGGTAAATGTTATGCTAAATGTAAAGCTCCTGATGTTTATGAAACTACTAGCCAGCAAGTTTTAGTCAAAGAAGCTTCTTCTTCATTAAAGAAAGTAGCTGCGGTTTATAAGAGAGGCACAGAAACTGTTTTGATTAAGGAAGGGAGAACAGACTATAAAGTTATTCCTGCAACTTATACTTCTGTTACAGAGCGAGTTATGATTCAACCTGAACAAAAGAGAGTTAGAACTATTCCTGCTAAGTATAGAACGGAAACAAGAAGCGTACTAGTTTCTGAAGCAAGAGGACAATGGGTTAAGAAAAAGAAAGATCCTAATTGTTTTTCTGACAATCCAGAAGATTGTTACATTGCTTGTTATGAAGAAGTACCTGCAAAGTATAGAACAGAAAAGTATCAAGTTTTAGACCAAGCTGCTAGAACTACAGAAGAAACTATTCCTGCTAAATACCAAACAGTCACGAAAAGAGTGATTAATGAGCCTGCAAGAGTCGTAGAAGTACCTGTAGATGCGGTTTATAAAAAAATCGGTACAAAGAACTTAGTAAGCCCAGAAGCAGTAACAGAAGTAGTTATTCCTGCGGTTTATAAGACGGTTAATGAAAGAAGATTGGTTAAGAAAGGTGGTTATTCTGTATGGACAGAAATTCTTTGTGCTGCAAAAACATCTAATTCTACTGTTGTAAGTGTACAAAAAGCTTTAAAAGAAAAAGGCTATAATGTAGGCGCTATTGATGGTGTAATGGGGGTACAAACACAAACTGCTTTGAAGCAATTCCAAACAGATAATGGTTTACCTATCGGTAATTTTAATATCGAAACATTAAAAGCATTAGGCGTTAGTTTCAACTAATATTATCGTAAATATTACTTAATTCTTAAGACATTATTTTTTAAAAAAATAATTTGAGTTTAGTATAATTTTTATTATCTTGTGAAAACAGCCATATAATTAACTATTGTTAATTCTATAATAAAAAACTTGAGGAGCTTTGGCATGAGGAGGGTCATTTTATGACTTTTGCCAGAGTAGAACCTTACACGTGGTTTTGAAGCGAAGGGATTTATTTCCTTTCGCTTTTTTTTATGCTAAAACCACTTATTTTTGTACTATTTCTATTATATAAATCACTACTTATGAAAAATCTATGCTTTTTATTGTTGACGGCAATAATGATACTACCAGCTTGCAGAAATAATACCACCAAAAATGCCATGAAGCATGGCGAACGGCTCAAATCTTCTATCAATTCTTTTGAAGAAAATCGACAAAAACTATCAGTCAAATTAGTCTCTAGCTTAGAAAATGCGGAACAAAAGTTAACTGAAGAAGATCCTGATTTGCCAAAAGTTTCTAAAGATTTTGAAAAAGAATGGAATAGTATTCAAAAAAGATACAAAGGCTTTAAAAATGATTTTGAAAAAGTAGGGACTACTTCTGAGGACTATTTTACTAAATTAGATGAATTGGTGAATAACATTAATAAAGAATCCTTGCGTAATCAAGAATTAGCAAAAAATGCCGTTTTGCGCCAAAAATGGGATAAATCTTATAATGAAGCCAAAGTTAGTATTGAAAAAGTAACCCAAGTTTTAGAGGCAGGTAATGATTTCCACATGGTTTTAGTAGCAAGCTCTATTCGTCAGAAATTAGAACAAAATGTAGGCGAACTAAACCTTATTGCTGCGCAAGCTAAAGAATTATTATCCGATTTGGAAGCCTTTACTATGGCGGGTCGAGAGTTAGTCGATGGCTAATTGACTAGGTTTTATCCACTTCTTATAATCTTTGACAATTCCGTAATGTGGATTATAGCCTTCAGTCCACGAAACCATGGGATTTGTCAGAAAACAATAAAAAATAGCAATCTCTTATAAGAGGTTGCTATTTTTTTGTCCACTCCTATCCAATCGCTTCACTAGATTAGTACAGCGTTTAAAAGTCGATACTATTTTTACAACTTAAACCTCATGCCTTCGCCCCTTGCCCTTCGTTAAACAAACGAACTACATAGTAAAAAAAGTTTCTTAATATTTTCCCTCGCCGCCTGCGGCGGCTCGGAGAATTTGCCCCCTTAAAATCCCTTTTAGTAGCAGCATAGCTGCACTCGGAGGACACATGAAAATATAAATAAACTTATGAATCACTGTATTTATTTTAAATATTTTTTGTTTATATATTTTTTAATTAAAACAAATTATGTATATTTGCAATATATTCATGGGATTTAATTTGTTGTTTTGGTTAGCTGTGTGCCTATCCAAAATTATTGGCTCCACTTTTTGTGGGGCTTTTTTAATAGTCAATACTATACCGCATGGTTATTTCCATTGTATTGCCTAATAATTGAGCCGTTGAATTTAAAGCAAAATCATATCCAAACCCCAACATTAAACGATTGTCTAAATAGCCTATGCCATTACCTATGATAAAACCAACCTCCAAATGTGCTAAATTAGCGGATCCTCCACCAACACCTAACCAAAAAATATCTTGAAAATAATATTTAGCATTAATATCTATGGTAAAAGGGGCATTAGGCAAATATTTTGCCCAAGAAGACAAAGCAAAATAACTCGTCTTTTCCTTGTTTAAATAAATATTAGCCCCCGCCATGGCATAATAATGCCTTGCTCTAGTTAGCTGATATTTCCGATTGTCTGTTGCTGCAAAGGTATTCGTTATACCAAAAGTTTGGGGAACGGAAACTCCTGCATAGAACCAATCGTCATATTGATAAAAAAAACCTAATCCAAAATCAGGAAATAAACGATTGCCATCTTGACCAGCCAAAATATCATTCTTTTCTAACAAATTTATTTCTGAAACTTTCACTCGATATTGCACCAAACCTGCATTAATTCCCAAGGATAAAAAATGCCTTCGATTCACTTGTAGCCGATAGGCAAATTGCCCATATGCCCCCGTTAAACCAATGGCTCCTGTATTATCATTTAATAATTGTCCACCTAGCAAAATTGGATTATTTTCTGGCATCCAAGTAGCCGCCAAACTCTGAGTTTGGGGAGCATCTTCTACGCCTATCCATTGCTGTCGATAAGTTGCTTGTACACTCAAACGATAATAATCATCTATTAAAAAATCTGGCGAAACCGCCGCAGGATTCAATAAACTCCAGTTATTCGTATAGTTGATAAAAGTGGGTAATTGTTGGGCGGATAAATTTATAGTGACACATAAAGCTATGCCAAACAAGAGGCAATGAGTTAGTTGCTTTATATATTTTTTTGACTGTTTGATTTTCAAAAGCTGTTCGAATAAAGTATGATTTGGAAAAAGTGAGCTTAAATCACGGGGTAACGGGAAGTTACCCCGTGATATGGTTACTATCACCCCGTAACTTCCCGTTACGGGGTGATTTTGGAGCGCATCATACTTTATTGGTACACTACTGATTTTCATAGTTTTGTTTTTAGGTAAACGGATTTTCTTTGTCGTACCAAGCTAAATTTGCCTCACAGCTCAGAGAACTAAGTACTCAGACATAATTAGTTTTAATTTTCAGACAGGATTACAAGATTTACATGATTTTGATTTTCAATGAGTTAAATCCTGTCAATCCTGAAATCCTGTCAAAATAAATATAAAGATAATTTTGTCCAGCTACTTATGTTACCGAATAATATAAACTCGCCCTTTTAGCGTTCGCTTATTCGTTACATCTGTTTTCAACACATAATAATAAGCACCTTCGGGTAGTCCTTCACTATTATAATTTCCATCCCAACTGTTTTTATAAGGGCTTGCTTGAAAGACTAGATTTCCCCAGCGATCAAAAATTAAGAGTTCATTTGTTTCGTAATTTTCGATGCCTTCGATAATTAGTTCGTCGTTCACACCATCTCCATTTGGGGTGATTCCATCTGGTACATATACTCCTGGGTCTAAGGGATTTAACAAGAGGTCTATAGTAACGGCTCCTGTGTCACAAAGGGTTGGACAAGTGGGGGTTTCAAAACAAAGTAGATAATCAAAAACAACGTTTCCTTCAAATCCATTAAAGGGTCGGCGGTAGGTAAAATTTCCTTCATCATCCTGCTGCTCTAGTGTACCTTGATGTGGTGTCGTAAATTGTTCCACCCAAATAATATGTCCTGCTGGTGTAACATCATTTGTCAGGACATTTATATCCAAAAATACTTCCTCCTCTTCTAAGACCAATTCATCGTTTATTGCTAAGGCATTAGGTCGAAAGGCAATTATCACCGAATCTGTTTCATAACTTGGACAATCTTCTGTGGACAGCACCCAATGAAAAAGATTTTGCCCTTCTTGTAAGGTTCGAATAATACTTTTTGGATTAGTCGGTTCTTCTATAAAAGCCCCGCCATTATTCCGCCAAGTACCAAAACCAAATTCAGGTACTTTGGCATTTAATTGAAAGGTTGGATTACCGCAAGAAATAGTATCTTGTCCTGCATCTGCTTGCCCTGACGGAATAGTAACGACTATTGGGTAATCCACAGAAGGTAAGGAAGCACAACCATCTTTCATGATAACTACCCTAAAATCTCCCGAATAATCTGCATCAACAGGATCTATATTCAATTGAGGATTCGTTGTTTCAATAATTTCAATGGGTGTTTCCCATTGATAACGCACATTTCCTTCAACCGCTGCAGTATTTAATACTAAGGCAGTTCCAGGACAAACACTTTGTTCCCCAGTAATTTCAGGTTGATTAGGAATAGGTAAAAAAGTAATAGGGGTTCCTGCTCCAATAGACAAACAACGATCATTTAAATCTACTTGATTTCCTAGTTGATTTCCTGCTATAGGCGTAACATAGTACCTTTGATTGATTGTTAAGCTATCATTATAGGCAAAAGTAGGCTCGGTCGAAGTCGCTAAAATATTGCCTAATCCATTTGCTCCATCATGCAGCGCAAAAATCAATTGGTCATTCGCATCTAATTGCGCATCATTAAGGTGCAAAATTTCAGCCGTCTCGCTACCACAAATTACGATTGGTTCTCTATCAATAGTACCTGCATTCGTTAGGCAACCGCAACTATGTTGCCCTATGAGTTGAGCGGTTTGGCAATTATTTTCGTCGGTTACTTGAAAGTTATAATTGGTCCCACTAGCAATTAAATTACTGGTAAAAACCGAATCCTCAAAAGTCCCCATTATCCCTTGAAAGTTATAAGGTGTCCTTCCTTCTACAACCTTTACTTTTATCCGATAATTTTCATTGGCACCGTCACATAAAGTATCTGTGATTAATTCAATTTTTGGTTTGGCTAAAACGGTTATTGCTGCTGTTCCTTCCAATACTGCAGGACATCCGTTTTGGTCTGACATACTTACCAAGGTATAATTTTCATCCATCAATGGTTTAACTGTTAGCTGAAAATTATTAGCAATTGAAGTAATCGTTCTTTGAGGAATTTCATCTTTGGCAAATAGCACTTCAAAAGGGGCTTTCCCACTCAAAGCAATGCTTATATCAGTACTGTCTCCCGCACAAAGGACGCCGTCACCTGTTAAAGTAGCAGTTGGTTTAGCAAAAACGGATACGTCGATTTTTCCTGCGGGGCTAATACAACCCGATGCTTCTAAGGTTAAGGTAAATTCACCTGTTAAACTCGTGTTTACTTCTTCAAAGAAAAGAGAATCAATCGTATTGGACTGAAAACCATTAGGTCCTGTCCAATTATAAATAGCATCTGCAATATGTGGTCCTCGAATCAATAAGCTATCTCCATCACAAGCTGGTCCACTTACGGTTAATTCTGGTGCTTCATTAACATCAATCACGCCAACTTCTGTGCCTCCTAAGGGGCTTACACAACCAAATTGTGTGATTTCTAAAAAGTAATCGCCTGATAATTCTTTTGGAATATTGCGAATGATAGGATCTTCTTCGTTGGAGATAACAGTCCCAAAAGGATCAATCCATTTATAAGTAGTATTCGCTAAGGTTGGTCCGTCTAATTGTAAAGTTTCGCCCTCACATAAGGGTCCATTATTAAATACCATTGGGGTGTCTGGCCGAGTCATCACACTAATAGCTATAGTTGCAGGTTCAGAAAAACAACCTTCTTTTTCAGCAATTAGTTGATAGGTTCCCGCCATATCCAACTGCATATTAGGAATAATAGCAGTAGCTACTACCGAAATTTCATTTCCCTCCAAATCATACCAATGAAAAATGACGCCTTCTTGAAAAGGGGTTTCTAACTTTAAAGTCGCATTTTCACAAACTGGATTATTAGCCGTAATCATAGGCGTAGGCACGACGATACTTGAATCTGGTCGTGCAGATACATTAATCGTTAATCCGCCAATTATTATCAACAGATTAATTAGCATAGGTAAAGTACTTCCAAATCTTTTCCCGTTAGCTATCGAGATAGAAACACTAAAATTCCTAGCATAAAAATAAATATAGCCTTTAAGTTTGTTCATCCGAGTTTGTTTTTAAACTTAAGGAGTTAAAAATAAATAAGCTACGCAAATTTGACGTAGGATTTTTTATCTCAGATAAGGCAAAAAACGCAGACAATGCAGGGCATTGGCGAGTATTTTTAACATGAGCAAACACCGCTTGTGGACGGGATGCTGAGGTGAAAAAGACAAGTTCAAATGCGTAGGTTATTATTTGCTAAGTCCCTTAACTTATGCTATCGCCAATCTGGCATCTCTGCTCCTTCAAACAATACGGTTCTATTATTCCCATCAATATCCATTATCATAATATTTCTGGGCGAAATGCCATCATTATTGGTATTTACAAAAATGACTTTAGCCCCATCTGGGGAAAACCGAGGATCTAAATCATTGGTTCCAGATTCTTTGCCTCTAAAATCAATCCCCGATAAATCAAAAGTGACATTGTTTTCTAAATTCTTCACAAAAACACGGGCATCTAATTGTCTACCCGCAGCATTCTCGAATTCTGAAACATCATGTGTGTATAAAACAAATTTTCCATCAATAGAAAATTGTAAACCGCCTGTTCGTCCTGGAATATCCGTAAAAATTTGTCGTAAATAATTGCCGTCCATATCCAGTATGAAAATATCTGATTCGTAAATTGTCGTTCCTGTTACTCTCGCTACTATTCTATCTGCTGAATTGGTAAACATCCAATCTACCTCAGAAAAGGTCTGTCCTTCTGGCGCAACTGCTGTAGCTCGTAATGCTGTTCCATCTATATTAATGGTGTATAGCATGGTGTTATTCATATACAATAACTGATTGCTCCTTGGCGACCAAGCAAAATCTATATCGAAATTATTAAATCCATCAATAGGTACTTCGCTTGTTACTTGCCTTTGATTAGATCCATCTCTATTCATCACAAATAGATGAGGTTCTACGCCAATATTGCTGATATAAGCGATTTTCTGTCGATCTGGGCTGATTCTAGGTCTGTAATTACTGCCATTGCCAAAGGTTAATTGGATTTCTTCGCCTTCTCCATCCGCTGAATAAATATCATATTTTCCATCATCCAATTTGGCATATACAAACCGATGACTTGGAAAGGGTTTAGTTTTAAAACTCCAAATATTTCCAAAAACTTCGGTTGCTTTATCTCTGGCAACTACCTGCCAAAAATAGACGGTATTATGCACCAAATTACTTAGTCTCAAAGTATCAACTGTAATGTCCATTGCTACCATTTCGCAGTTGGTTTGATTGCCTGTACATAGCAATACATCAAACCGTAATTCATCATTTCTGTCAGGATCGCTTGCTTCCCATTCCAACATTAGATTGACTTCTTGTTCAATACTATTATCTACTGGTATTGGTAAACTTGGAGCACTAGGTGCTTCATTTGATAGGGTATCAGGTGATACTTTTATAATAACATTAGCTGTTTTATCTTCAAAAACAGTAACGGATTCTACCTCTGGTGAAAAGCCCTCTTTTTCTGCACGAATAGTATAAGTGCCTGGTTCTATATCGTTCAAGGCAAAACGGCCAAATTCATCCGTTAAGATTAAACTTGTAGGGGGGGTTGTAGAAATAATCGCATTATTTACCGCTACATTATCTGCATCTCGAATAACGGTGCCGACCATTGACCCAAATAAGGTCGGTTGAATGGTATCTTCTCGACAACTGCTGATTAATAAAAATCCCAATATTAAAATGGGTATGTTTGAATATTTCATTTCTTTTTACTTTTCGTAAAGTAAGTATTCGGTAGAGTAGAGACCATTTCATTGAGAGAAAAGAGAAAAACCAAGGATTAGCAATAATTTTTTCGGTTTTTCATCGAAAAATTAAAGGGTTTATCAATTTCTATCTCTTTTCTCTAATCCCTGCCACCGGCAGGCAGGTCTGCTCTCTATTCTGAACAGTCACGATTACTTTACGGTTTTCTCTAATTGTAAAAGGGTGTAGGAGGTGTTTTGTGGAGGGTTTACTATTTTTCAGATAAATCTATAAGATACTATAATTTTCGTTTAAATGATATAGTACCCATCTATTCTTAGGAAAGCGATAAAATAAATTTACAAATTTAAGATTATAATTAACTGATTGTCAGTTCACTTTTTAATTTTAATTTGCATTTTAATTTTAATTGATTCCTTATCGTTTATATGCTTCGTTCAATTTAAATTTTCGCTTACTTTTGAGTGGTTCGCCAAAGTAATATTTCACCCCTACATTGCCTCTCCAATAAAAATCATTATAGCGCCCTTGCTCTACCCTATCTAAATTATCACTCAAAACCATATTATAATCTATAGAAGCTCGCACACTAAAACGATCGTTTAATAGTAATTCAATACCAGCACCTAAATTGGCTTTACTATAGGTATTGACAGCAAAATCTAAGGGATGTTTATCATTCTCCGTAATTAAACCAAAACCGCCAAAAGCATAAGGTGTAAACAGATCATAGGGCAATGCTCGATACAATATATTAGCTTCTAAATAACTCACATTGGCAAAATAAAAGCGCTCCGCTTCCATGCTACTGATGCCATAGTTGGCTTGGAAACCAATGGTTGGGTTCAATTCATAATTAAAACTCAATTCCACCCCTGTTCTTACCCTAGCATTTGGAAAATCCCCTGCATATAAAACACTTGCCGTACTAAAGCCAGCAGCGTATTTTTTTCTACGATTGTCTTGTTTTTTGCCTAGCAAATCAATTTGCGGTGCTTCTTCTTTCTCTTTCTTATAAGCTTTGATTTGTTCATCTGCTTCAAATCTTCTTTCTCCTAAATTCCATAATTTATCTTCTATTCCTTCGATAACCATCCCTTGCACCGCTTTACTAATAGCTTCTGATACCGCAATTTGAGTGGGTTCATTATAGGTTAATCCCGTTTCTGTTTCTAGTAATTTCCCAAAACTTACAAACCGAAAAAGACCTATATCTACTGATTGAGACAAAATAGTTTTTGACGTGTAAATCACTTTTAAAACTTCTCCTGTCTGCACAGAAATAGCTCGCAGATACACTGTCACCCGATCTTGCCGATATTGTTCTGAACCGCCTGCTCCAAAATAGCGCAAACCTGCTCCACCAGTAATAATATTTTGATCATAAGAAATAATTCCCCCTTCCAGCAGGACGCTGGCATATAGAAGTGGTTTTAACCCTTGTTTGGCATTAAATTGTGCCCGAGTATTCCGAACAATTTTACGCTCATTCAATAAGTTGTTGACGTTTTCTCGCTCAATTGGTATGAACCAACCCGAGTCTTTTAAGGCCTTTAGTAAGATACTTGTCCCTCCTTGCGTCACCGCAGTTGAGAAACCACCTCCTGTTTTGTATTGCCCTGTTTGATCTCTAAATTGGTAGACCGCTGCCACAATTTTCTCCTTGGGTGGAGGTAAATTTTTTAAATCAATGGCAGTTTGTGTAGCTTCGCCTATTCTGGCTGGCTCTGATTGTACGGGTTGCTGCATAAATGTGCCACAACTTTGCAATAAGAGCAAAATGCCTGCTAGGGCGAACCAGCTTTTTAGTAATTGCTTGCCCATGATGTTTTTATAATAGTTTCAAAAATAGTTGTCGGTTGTCAGTTTTCGGTTCAGGTTGACTGTAAACTCCTGATTTGCTAAATCTAGCAGATTTTAGTAAATCTTTTTCTGCTTGTTAACCAAGGATTTAGATTTACTAAATTTTGAAAATTTAGCAAATCTTATCATTTGCCACCAGTCTGGGTTGCCAGGTAAACAGATAACTGACAACTAATAACCACCCATTCTAAAAAAACGGTATAATTACTTCTGTCGATTCTCCTGTATTGGAATCCAAGATAGAAATGGTTACACCATCTAAGGTTGTAATCACATCAACTTCCAAGCTGCCAATATTATAGGTGCCATCCTCTAATCCTTCTTCTCCAAATTGACTAGAGACTAAATTTCGAGATAACTGACTTAATAATTGACTATTCAATTGCTGTTGAAAAGTTTCAATACTGGTTGCTCTTTGAAAACTAGAGGAGGTTGTAGTAGTACTAGGATCAACTGTTGAATCTTGTGCTTGTGCAGAACTCAACAACCAGCTATAATTGAAGGTATCTCCTCCAAAAGCTGGATTAATTGGTCGATAAACCAATTGCTGGGCAGTAGCTTCTAAAAAACAACCTGCTCCTAGAAATAATAAAATTGTTAAGATTTGTTGTAGTTTGTTCATTTCAATATAGTTGTAACGTTTCTATTGCATTGGAACTTACTAATGGACATTTTCTAGGACACAGAGTGCGCAGAGAAGACACAAAGCACACAGAGCATTAATAATCAACGACTTAGAACTCTGTGACCTCTGTGTCTTCTTCGTGTACTCTGTGTCCAAAAGCATTTTGTTCACTAGTAAAGCATTGGCAAAATCTGTCCTCAATTCATCGAAATTCTTTCGCTAAAAAAGCCAATTACTAGGTATCAGCGGCAAAAAACTGCCCAAATGGCAGTAAGGTAATTCGCTGAGTATATAAAAGACTAACTAGAGGTGGGAATTTCAAATCTTGAAAAAACATTAATTGTTGCCGTATTAGGTTTAATATTTCAAGATTAGCTCTAGTTAGTGCTATTGTTTCTAATAAATATCAAAAGGGGTCTTTATTTTTTTGGTCACATTATTTTGCTGTACATCAATAAAATTACCATCTGCATCTATTCCTCTTAAGTGATCACCTCTTGAGATGTATCCATTCAAATAATTAGCAGCCGATACTGCTAATCCATGAATGGCTGGATAAATCGGGCGCATTCGTCGAAAGACTAACTGTTTATCATTTACTTCTATAGCTACCACTACATTTGTTCCTCTACCTTGATATTCTTTGATTACAATTTTATAGTTTATTGCATTTGCTGGAGGTGTCCAATTTTGAGAAAAGTCGATATAAAAATCATAACCTCCTGCGCTAAATGTTGCGTCTAATAATAAGCCATCAATTTCGGTAGTCACTATATTTTG
>CAZXYA010000216.1:0-12021 GCA_964644655.1 uncultured Saprospiraceae bacterium
TATCTTTGGAGTGTCTTTTATCATCGGGGGGTAGATAAAAGACATTAGGGGATAAACTTCGGTTTGTTCCCTTTTTTTATTGTTTAAAAGGTTGACTTTAAATTAGGAGAATTTCTAATTGGTATTATATTTGTTTATTGTGTATATGTACTTTTCTGGATAACAAATGACCAAGGTAAACCAGCCTATTAATTGGTTCCCTTAGATTACGATTCTTACAACTTACCAAAACAATTTTTTCCAAAACTAAAATTTGCGATTAACAAGGCAAGACTGATTATTAGAAACCTTCTAATAACCAATTACTATTATAATATCAACTATGAAAAAACAAATTCTACTATACAATTGGGTGAAATGGAGTCTATGGATGGTGTTGCTAATTGGTAGTTTAAGTAATGTACAAGCAGAAGGATCCAAAGATTTTAGAGATTACCCAGGATATCGCTTATTTTTTAATGCAGAGCAGCGTCAGCAATTAAAAGTATATGCAGCAGCAGGAGAAACGATTAATTTAGGGACTAGTCATATTGGAATTTCTGGTGGATTTATAACGGTTTATCGACCAGATGGGGCATTACATTATGTCTTTAATGGAGCAGATGAGGTCGGATTTATCAATAATGATGTAGAAGAATTAGCTGGGCCAACCGGAGGAGGAACGACTAATGGGAGGGGGTATGTACCCGCAATTGTCAATGTAGCGGCAGGTCAAAGTGGTATCTGGACGGTCAAATTTGAATATCCAACTTATAGTCAAGATGCTTTTGAGAACCTACTGAATGATGCACCTTGGAATCGTTTTGACCAACCTGTAGACCAGCGAGTAGTATTGGCATGGGATATTACGGTTTCTCAGGGAGGTGCTGCGAATATGGGTGGAAATATGCTGGAAGGTCGAGTGTATTCCAATGAATATATTTCTATTCAAAATGGGAATGATATTATGACCTCTCCTTCTTTTTATATTTTAACGAAGGATGGTTTTCAATATCGAATAGATTTTAAAGATACCGATCCTTGGGGCTTTCCTATTTTTTCTAATTCTGTTGGTTTAGTAAGACCCGATGGCGCTCCTTGTTACCAATCGGCAGAACAGTCCAATTATAATCGCTCTGGACAGACTAAAGATTGGACCCTAGGCAACAAATATTTATACGAACCACAATCGGAAGACGAAGGTAGTTTTATTAACAATAAAATATTTTTTAATCCACCTGACCCGAATATGCCTTCAGAGGCGATGGTAACAGATATTCAAACCTATAATAGCCATACAACTTGGTTGTATCGGGAATTGATAGAAGTTGATCCAAAATTTGAAAATATTACCTTTTTAGGCAGCAAGCAAAGTAATAGCATTTGCAATTTAGACCAAGTAACCGAAGAAGGAAAAGGTGGTCTTATTAATTTTGAAGTAAGTACAAGTGGCACCGCAAAAATTGCTTTAGATTTAAATTCAAATGGGATTTTTGACGATGAAGTAGATCGAGTTTATTTTCAACGGGTAGAAACTGGGGCAAATTCGATTAGATGGGATGGAAAAGATGGAGCAGGCAATATAGTAGCTGCCACGATTGATTTGCGAGTGAATTATAAACTAGAGATGAGAGGTGGAGAAATTCATGTGATGATGTTGGATGTGGAGAATAATCCTGGTGGTGTTTCTTTTATTCGAATGAATGGACAAGAAAGTCCTTCTAAAGAATATTTTTATGACCACTCAGCTATCGAAGGAGGGATTAGTGGAGGAGGAACAGGTGATATTAGAGCAACGGTAGAACCTTATACCTACACGGATAAATTCGGGAATAATCGCCTATTGGATTACTGGGCTTATACCGAGTACAATTCTTCTGAAAATGGTGGTTTTTCCATAGATATTATTGCCAATTGTAGTCTACCTATTTTAGATTTTGATCGAGATTTAATTCCTGATTTTATTGATTTAGATGATGATAATGATGGCATAGCGGACTTTTCAGAATATTGTAATCCGGAGGGTGATTTTACCTGCTTACCAGGTGGATTAGACCCTACGGCAGATGCGGATGAAGATAATATTCCCAATTACTTGGATAGTTCTGATCCTGCGATTGATAACGCTTGTGTTGATGCCAATGAAGATGGTATATGTGATACGGTAAATGCTATTTATGATACGGATGGCGATGGCGTGCCAGACCATTTGGATTTAGATTCAGACAATGATGGGATTACAGATTTGGTGGAAGCAGGTCATTTACAAAAAGACATAGATGGAAATGGGGTAATTGATGGAGATCCTTCCTTTTTTGGTCAAAATGGGCTTTTTAATGTTCTTGCCTCTGATCCTGATGCTTTTACTGCTTTTGAAAATTATACTCGATTTGATGTAGATAATGATGGGATACCTGACCACGATGATTTAGATTCAGATAATGATGGGATTAATGATGTGGCAGAAGGTAATTATGGCTTTGCAGATAGTAATAATGATGGGCGAATTGATGATGGAAATAGTAATCCACCTTTAGTTTCTTTTATGGGTTTAGTATCAATTCTAGATCGATTAACCACAGGAATTGGCATACCATTACCACCAGACACAGATCTTGACGGTGTACCTGATTGGCATGATTTAGATTCAGATAACGATGGGATTAATGACGTGGCAGAGCGTGTAAAAACCGATATTGATAATAATGGAATTATTGGTGAAGGAATCCCTGTCGTAGATGCAAATGGGCAAGCAATTGCCGACCAAAATAATACCCCATTAAGCACTACCTCTACTCCGACTAATACGGATGAAACAGGCGAAGCGGATTTTAGAGATTTGGATGCTGACGATGATGGCATTAATGATGTGGATGAAGCCGACCAACCCGATTTGGATGCCGATGGAAAAGTAGGAACAGGCATTCCTATAGTCAATGAACAAGGACAAATTACCCAAGATGGTGAAGGAACACCCATACAAGTTATTTCTAATCCAGAAGATACAGACGAAGATTTAAAACCAGATTTTCAAGACATAGACAGAGATGGGGACGGTATTTTGGATAGTTATGAATGTCCAGGCGGTTGGCCTTGTGTCAATACCGATGAAGATGCCTTACCAGATGTGGATGATTTGGATTCGGATGATGACTTATTATTAGACCAAGAAGAATGTCCGGGTGGTGTGCCTTGTTTGGATTCAGATGCAAATACTATTGATAACTTTTTGGAATATACTTGTCATCCTAGAAACACCCCAACACCTATACAACCAATGGGTGGTGGACAATTCTGTGAAGGGGTTCCCATTCAACTGAATGCGATTGGTGATACCGCATTTTCGGAAATGGTTGTTTTTAAATGGACAGGACCGAATGATTTTGAATTTACAGAAGAAGCCTTTGCCAATACGGCTTTTCCTGTGGAGTTGTCAGATACGCGAACAACGGCAAGTGGTACGTATGAATTGACTTTAGAAACCGCAAGAGGCTGTCAATCTGAACCATTAAAAGTGGTCCTTGATTTGATGGAAAAACCAATAGCGCCGATTTTAAATGTGGCAGCAGATAGGCTATGTGCAGGGGAAGCCTTAGCGCTAGAAGTGAATGCTTTTTCTGGCGAAGCAGTTTCTTATATTTGGTATAAAGAAACCGACGGTACGCCAATAGTAGTAGATACGACCAATATTTCGACCTTATTAGTAGAAGAAACAACCGCTAATGATGCGGGTATTTATACGGCGGTGGTCAATGTAAATGGTTGTGCCTCTAGTATTTCAAATGCAGCAATTGTACAAATTAAGACGCCAATCGAAAGTCCTGTAGCAACTTCCTCTGCGACAATTTTAAATCCAGCTTGTGAGGGCGAAACAGTTCAATTAACTATCCCTTTCCAAGAGGGGGCTATTTATGAATGGACAGGACCGAATAATTTTACTTCTAACCGAGCTAATCCAACAATTTCGGAGGCTACATTTGTAGATAATGGCAACTATAGTGCATTGGTAACTTTTGGCGGTTGTTCCATCCGAACCAATGAAGTAACGGTGATGGTCAATACCAAACCTACTACGCCAATGCTAAAGATGGAAGAAGAAAAACAATGTGAAGGAGCAGCGGCTACTTTAAAAATAATTGAACCTGTTAGTTACCCTGAACATGAATCCTTGCGTTTTGATTGGTACACGATTGGTCGTAATACACCTATTAGTACAACGATAGCTCCTTCCTTAGATTTATTGAATTTACAAGCAGAAAATAACGGAGAATATTACGTAGAAGTTAATTTAGTCGGTTGTACGTCTGCGCCTTCTAATGTACAAATAATTGAAATACAGCCAAGTGTAATAGTCAATACCTCTTCTTCTGCAACTACCAGTAATCCTGCCTGTGCTGGCGATTTTGTTATGCTGACAGGGGCCTTATTTGGGAATGCTACTTATGAATGGCATGGTCCAAATGGCGTATTTTCAGGGCAACCTAGTACTTCTTTTAGAAATGCTACTCCTGCGGTGAATGGCGAATATTCTTTAGTTGTAACTATCGACGGTTGTTCTTCTACAAGTGAAGTACTCCAAGTACAAGTGAATCCAAGACCAATGGCCCCAGTAATTGAATTGGATAATACAACACCTTGTACAGGAGAAAATATCAGTATTAGGGTAACCAATGCGGATGATATTAACCCAACTAATCAGCTTCAAGTAGATTGGTATAATGCAACGACCAATGAAATTATTACGACAACCGACAACTTAACTTGGCAAATCGAAAACCTAGAAAACATAGATGATGGAGCATATTATAGCGTGCTGACCCTAGATGGTTGTGCCTCCGAAAATTCTAATATTGAAACCATTAATACCCAAGCAGGCATAGCAGCAGTAACCATTTTAAGCAATGCTGAAGCAAGTGTGAGTCCAGTTTGTGAAGGAGAACAGGTCAATTTAGCCGTTCCTTTTGAAGAAGGCGTCAATTATCAATGGTTTGGACCGAATGGAATGATTGATAACAGCACCAATAGTTTAATCATAGAAAATGCACCAGCAGAAATTAGTGGGGACTATTATTTGGTTCGAGAAAAAGCAGGCTGCACTAGAGCGAGTGACCCTATTACCATACAAGTGGCTGAAATGCCCAATATGCTTGAATTATCAGTTGTCGAAGGCGCTCAATGTATGGGCGGGGAAGCAACCTTAAGAATAAATAATCCACAGGAGATACCCAGTAGTAGTGAGGCAGTATATAGTTGGTTTCATGTCCAGACAGATGAACGAGTCGGGACGAGCACTCATCCTATTTACACCCTTACCAACTTATCGGAGGCGACGAATGGAACTTATTATGCCGTGCTAACAGTAGATGGCTGTAGTACACCGCCATCTAACGTCGGCAGCATAATTGTTCAAGCGCCTGTTGTTGACCTCATTGCTACTGCTTCTGCGGGGATAGATAATCCTATTTGTGAAGCCGAAACAGTCTCTTTAAATGTGCCTTTTATGATTGGTGCTACTTATGAATGGTTTGGCCCAAATGGATTTACAGCACAGGTACCGAACCCTAGTATTCCTGCAATTACGGCAGCGGATGCAGGAAATTATTATGCGGTTATTACGGCCAATGCTTGTCCTATTTTAACGAATGAAGTTGCCATACAAGTAAATGCCAAACCAGAAACACCTAATTTAATCATTGATGCTACTCAAAAATGTGAAGGCGAAACGGTTGAATTAGCAATTACTAAACCGACTGTTTTTCCAGCAGGAACGACTGTTGAATATGCATGGTTTACTACTGGTACGGATATTCCTTTAGGAACGACGACGATCCCAAGTTTTGAGCAAGCAGATTTAGTAAGCAATAACAGCGGTTCCTTATACGCAGTAGTTACACAAAACGGCTGTACAAGTGAAGTGTCCAATCAAGTTGATTTAGAAGTCAGTATCATTCCAAATGAGCTGGCTTTTATTATGGACGAGATAATGAATGCTTGTGATGAAAACGAACTAAGCATTGAAGCGATTCAACCCATGATGGGAACAGGACAATGGACAACTACGGACGATTTAGCGATTGTAGATCCACTTAACCCATCTACTATTCTATTAGATGTACCAGAAGGACAGCATACGATTTATTGGACCTTGTCATATAAAGGCTGTAAAAATTATTCAGTAGATTCTTTAATGATTCAGCAAGAAGCAAGTGTGATTGAAGCCCAAGATGATGCATTTACGATTGAATTGAATAGTACATTAGAAGAAGCAAGTGTATTAGAAAATGATGTGATTAATAATGTAGCCGACCTTTCTATCAATTTGATGACTCAACCAGAAAATGGGGTGTTGATTTTTGAAAATGGTCGAGCAGCATACACACCAAATACCAATTTTTTTGGTACAGATATTTTTGAATATGAAGTCTGTAATACTTTCTGTCCCGATAAATGTGATGTAGCCACCGTTCAAGTGAATGTCGTAGATAGTGGCAATAGTCCCGATTGTTTTGCGCCCAATATTATTACGCCTAATAACGATGGGATGAATGATTTACTGCGCATTCCATGTGTCGCTTCTGATCCCAATAGTCAATTAAAAGTCTTTAACCGTTGGGGAGATATGGTCTATGAAACTGATCACTATCAAAATGATTGGGGCGGGACTTATAATGGTAATCCATTACCCAATGGAACTTATTTCTACCTATTGCAAATGGATACCAAGGGAGAAGGGATGAAAGGGTATTTTACAATTGCTAGGTGATAATATGATTAAATTACCTTATTTAATAGTACCTCGGATGGAAGAGGGAGGGGCGATTGGTGCTAAAATCTTAAATCATATATCTTACATCATCAATCATAAATCTATCTAATTTTTTCTACATAGCAGATTTAAGATTTATGAATTTTGATTTATGATTTCTCAAACAGTTGAAACTTTAGGGCAGAATCAGAAAATATTTGGAAAATTACTATGAAGAATTACCTAAAAATAGAACCATTTTCTCTTCAAAACACGAGATATTCATTTCCAGTCTGAGACTGAAAATATCGGCGTTCGATGGTTCAAGTCACCAGGCCATAGCCGTCAGGCTAAGAAAAAATATGGTCGGTGCGCTGCACCTTAGAGTGGCATAATAGCTGGTTTTATACAAATGTGGTCGCCCCTGCTGGGGCTTTTAAATAAGAGGTGCAGCGCACCGACTACATTTTTCCATTTCTACTTGAAACTTCTCTTAGCCTGACGGCTATGGTCACCAGACTTGAGTCTTGTATCTGCTGAGCCTGCTCCGATTTTTATCGGAGTCTCCTGACCAGCATTGAGAACTTAGGGCAATTTGTTTTAAAGTTTTATACGTCAACAATTAAACAATAAAGCAATTTTTAAGAATAAAATATGAGAAAACTAATCTACTTCCTATTGTTGTCAACGTTTACTGGCCAACTAAGCGCACAAAACGATGTACAATACACCCATTTTCTATTCAATAAATTAGCCTTTAATTCGGCGTATGCAGGTTCCGCAGGTGTACCAACCGCAACAGCTTTATATCGAAATCAATGGCTAAATCTGGATGGAGCGCCGACAACGGCAACATTAAATTTTCATACCCCCTTTTTTGCAGGCCGTTCTGGTTTTGGTTTAAACTTGACGACGGATAGGATAGGGATGTTGCGCTCTAATTCAATAGAAGCGAGTTATGCCTATCGGTTTTCGGTGGCAAAAGGGAAAGGCAAATTAAGCTTGGGTGTTAATGGACGATTAGAGCAAGGTAAAATGGATTGGAATTTAGCGAATCCATTGGATATTGGCGATGGGTCGATTCCAGCAGGAGCGGAAGCAGCGAATGTAGCCCCTAATTTTGGTTTTGGCATTTATTATGAGCAATCCAATTTTTATGCAGGTTTATCCTTACCTCAATTACTAAATACGTCTATTTATCGAGATTTTGATGTGGTCAGCCCAACCCGTGATTTTCGGACCTATTATATTATGACAGGCTACTTGACCAATTTGACGAATTCCATAAAATTGCAACCAGGTGCAATGATTAGTTTTAATGCCGAAACGCCTTTTGAACTAGACATTAATACCAATTTAATTTTTATGGACGCCTTCTGGATTGGCGCCAATTATCGGTTAGGCGATGCGGTATCTGCTTTAGTACAATATCAATTTAACCCCAATTTTAGAATTGGCACCGCTTTCGATTTTACCATGACGGAATTAAATTCTTATTCCAATGGAAGTGTAGAAATAATGTTGTCTTACGTTTTTAATAAAAAAATAGCGACTGCTGAACAGGTCAATCATTTACGATTTTTTTAAAGAGTTTCCTTACTAAAGGCACACAGCTCAAAGAGCCGCATTACAAATAATAACATGAAAAAGAAATACCTCCTATATTTTTTATTACTATTGACTGTCAATAGTTGGGCACAGAAAGATGCCAAAATGCAAGCAGATAAAGCCTATGACCAACTAAGTTATTTAAAAGCGGCGGATTTATACCAGCAATTGGGGGAAAGCGGCTTAGACGAGATGGCAAAAATTAAACTAGCAGATAGTTATCGACTCAATGGCGATACAGAATCTGCGGAGTATTGGTATGCCCAAGGCATACAAAAAGATGCCGCACCAGAAGATATATTACATTATGCGCAAGTACTACAAAGCAACGGCAAATGCGAAATAGCATTAGAGTGGTACAACCAATATAGAGCACTAGTTGGAGAAGAACATTTACTGCCAAGAGCAGCCCTAACAGATTGTGCCAACCTAATATTTTTACCAAAACAGCAGGTTAGTGTCACCAATCTACAACAGCTAAATTCCGCTCATTTGGATTACAGCCCAGTTCCTTACAAAGGAGGAATTGTTTTTACATCGACTCGGGGAAAAGGAGAAGAGGCGATTGAAGATACTTGGACCAAGGATAATTTTTCCGATTTATTTTTTGCCAAAAAAATAGGGGATCAAAGTTTTACAGCCGCAAAATTATTAGCAGGAAACATTAACGGTGATTTTCATGACGGCACAGCCACCTTTAATAAAACAGGAACAGTAATGTATTTTGCTAGAAATAATGACAAAGGAAAGAACACCAATGAGATTATTGATTTAAAAATTTATAGTGCGACTTTAAATAATAAAAAGTGGGGGAAGGTCATAGAATTAGCTTTTAATGATGATGAATTTGCGACCTGTCATCCAGCTTTATCCGCAGATGGCAGCACTTTATATTTTGCGTCTAATCGACTAGGCGGTTTTGGTGGCATGGATTTATATAAATCGACTCGTTCTGGTAGTTATTGGTCCGTACCCGAAAATTTAGGCGCAGCAGTTAATACCGCAGGCAATGAATTATTCCCATTTATAGACCAAACGGGAATACTGTATTATGCTTCGGATGGCTTACCGGGGGTAGGTGGTTTAGATATTTACCAAACGTATTTATCGAATGGTGAATGGACGTCGCCCGAAAATTTAGGAGAACCCATTAATTCTAGCAAAGATGATTTTGGCTATAGCAAATTGGACAACGGAAAAGCAGGATATTTTACCTCCAATCGAGCAGGCGGTTTAGGAAGCGATGATATTTATTCCTGGTCAGGAACTTTGACCCCAGCACCGAACAAACAAAACATCATTACCATTGTCGATGAATTATCAAATGATCGAATTTCGGATGCGCTAGTGACGATAGTAGAGGGCGTCTATAAAAACAAAAATAGTATTCCAAATGCTATTGGAAAACAAGTGAAAAATGGAGAAACAGTAACGAATGCCTCTTGGGTACAACCAATTAGTTTTTTAACAGATGTAAAAGGAAAGGTACAACCCGAAATCAAACAAGGAAAAACCTATACCATTTTGATTGAAAAGCAAGGATATGCTGCGGTTAAAAAAGTAATCAATGCTTATGACTTGATGCGGAAGCCAGAATGGATTATTCCGCTGAAAAAACGAAAAGGATTGCCTTTAAATGGTTCGGTGATTCACCAAGAATATAATCGAATGATTCCCAATGCAGCCGTGACTTTATTTAATTTCTGCACAGGAGAATATGAGGAAACAACCACAGATGATGAAGGAAATTTTGCCTTCTTTTTAGAATGTAATTGCGATTATGAAATAGTGGCTAAAAAAGATCGGTTTGAGGATGATAAAAAGAAACATTCTACTTTAGGTATCGACTGCGAAAGGACCAAGCCTATTAATTCGATTTTATATTTAAAGGTAGCAACAGCAGTTGCCCCAACGGCTAAATCGCTAATTAAATCAGTTCCTACTCCACCTGTAAATGTCAAGCCAACAGAAATTTTGAAAGTAGGACAAATCATTACCTTAGAAGATGTGTATTATGATTTTAATAAAGCCACTATTAGAGGTGATGCTTCTCAATCATTAGACCACTTAATTGATTTATTACAGCGCTATCCAAGTATGGAAATTGAATTATATTCCCACACAGATAGTCGAGGAAATAATCAATATAATGAAGTCTTATCCCAAAGAAGGGCAGAAGCAGCGGTGCAGTATATTAAAGCTAGAGGCATAGCGGCATACCGTTTAGTAGGAAAAGGCTTTGGCGAAGCGCAATTAAAAAATGATTGTGCCGATAACATTAATTGTGAAGAATGGCAACACCAGCAGAATCGACGAACGGAAGTAAAGATTACCCAATTGGATGCGGATGTGCAAGTGGAGTATCGGAAATAAATAGCTTTTTGTATCCTTTTACAAATATAATCGTTCGATACGGCTATATTTGTAAACCTATGACTTGTTTGAAAATTTAAGCTGATTTCTATTAAATACATTGTAATTTAAAATTTTTAAACTTTTGACGTGCCCCCCGAGCGCAGCTTTGCTGCTACTTTTAGGGATTTTTAAGGGTGAAGTTTTTGGGGTTTTCCATCGGAAAAACCCAAAAACTTCACCCTTAAAATCCCCTTGCCGAGCTCCGATTTATCGGAGCGAGGCAAAAAATCAGAAAACTTTTATTACAGAGTTCTAAATTCCTTCCTTTCCTAAATTAAAACTTAACTTTACCCTTAATTAGCATTCAATCAACTTGGTTGCTGAGAAGAGAACGTTTAAGCTTCATCAATTTTTATGCACTCAAAAATCAACCAATTCTGGCAATGGTTTACCTATAACGAAGCGATCTTTCGCAATGAACAGACCGCAGAAAAGGCAAAGGAAATGCTAGATAATCAAATCCTGTCTTTTGGTAAATTTGCTTGGGGCATAGATAAGGGCTTACAGAAATCTTACCTATTTTCCTTTTCTCCCAATAATGATAAACAGTTATTAGCATTGAGTCAGCAAATCGTAAAATTAGCGCCAAACTTACCAATGTGGGAATTTCAATATTGTCTGCCAGCACAGCCAGATTGGGATTTTAAATTCCAAATGTTGAATAATTTGATTGTTTTGCAGATTTTTGATGCGTCGCAATGGCAATTTGTCCTAATAGAAGAACAAGATTATCGAGTAAGTATAGAAATCAAAGCCGATAATCTAGACACCTTAGATATGGATGATAAAATGACGGCTACGAGTCGAGCCGTCAATAAATTAATTGGCGAAGAATTGCGGATAAAGGAAATTGCTTCCATTAAGCCTATACATCGTTTTGATCCAAGAGATGAGGAATGGATTTATCCAATGACGGAATTTCGAGAGCGATTTTTGTATTTTGTAGAATGATAGGTTGTACGGATTAGGCGGATATAGCTGATTTTACGGATTTATTCTTTATGATAAAATTTGAGCTATATTCGTCAAAAAACTTTGTGGACTTTGTGTTCTTTGTTACTTTGGAACGCCGAAAAAATAATTTTACATTTTTAAAAATCATAAATTACTGATTCACAGTACTTTTTTAATTTTAATTTGCATTTTAATTTTAATTCATTCCTTTGTGGTGGAAAACAAGTTAATTTATTTTTGTCCGACTCCTAAACTACCAACTTTCACATGAAAAAAATGACCATCGTTCTCCTTCTAATCGCAACTAGTTTTGCGCTCCA
>CAZXYA010000216.1:12031-13590 GCA_964644655.1 uncultured Saprospiraceae bacterium
AAGACAAGGACATGATTACCCAAGGGGTACAAGCCATATTAACTTGTAACGGTTTATTTACTTCCAATCGAAGCATTGAGCAAGTTTATGACCATGAATTAAAATATTTACCCCAGCCTATTGGTACGGCAAAAGGAGGCGATTATAAAATAGATTATGATCGAAAAACTGTAGCGATTGGTGTGCCAGGAGGTGTGCCTGTCATGCGAGCTGTTTATCGAGAGGGGATAGGTTGTGTGATGTTGGCACCAGACCAAACATTTGAAGTGATTGATGAGTTGCCCATTCAAACTTTAGCACCTTTAGCAGAGGACGCTGCCAAAATAGCTTGGCCTGATGGCGATTTAGTACCAACTATTAATTTGCCTAAAGGAGTAAAAGCTACCGAATTATTGGCAGCTTCTGATTGGGCATTTAATCGAGCAACGCCTGAACAAAATACCTTAAGTTTAATAGTCGTCCACAAGGGAAGAATTATCCATGAAAGATATGCAGAAGGCATTACTAAAGATACCAAAACTAGAACTTGGTCAACAGCTAAAAGCATTGCCGCTACTTTATTTGGCATTTTATCAGATCAGGGAAAGATGCATTTAGATCAACCCTTGGGTTTTGATTGGTTACCAACTATTAAGTCGCCTAATTCAGATGACCCTAGAAATGAAATCACCCTTCGGCATGTATTAAATATGTCAAGCGGTTTGTATAATGTGGATAGTCATGTACGACGGGCGGAATATTCGACAGGTTCAGGTTTAGCGTATTGGGCAGGTGCCAGCTCTGTCAAAGGGGCATTGAATCGAGGACTCATTCGCAAACCTGGTACTTACTGGGATTATGAAAATTACGAGACTTTATTGGCAGTTTATGCCATGAAAAAAGCTTTGGGGGAAGATGCTAAAACCTATATGGAATTTCCAAGAAAAGCCTTACTTGATAAAATCGGTATGCGGAATACTTTTTTAAGTACCGACCGCTTTGGCGATTTTATTTTAAGCAGCCAAGTCTATACCAATGCTAGAGATTTAGCTCGCTTTGGTATGTTGTATCAACAAAATGGCTTATGGAATGGGGAACGCATTATTTCTGAAGATTGGATAAAATTTGTCCGAACACCTGCACCTTCTACGGCTAAAATTGGCAATTTTTATGGTGGTCAATTTTGGTTAGTACCCGATACTCGAACAGATGTGCCTAAAGATGCTTATGCTACTGCGGGAAATCGGGGACAATATGTGATTATTGTACCTTCGCATGATTTGGTGATAGTTCGTCGAGGATTGGATTATGGGCGGCAGGGTTTTAATCGTTGGGATTTGACTCGGGAGGTGTTGAAGGCTTTTGAGTAAAATTAAGATGGAAAGAGCTTCCAGAACTTCAAGTTCTATCCATTACTCACAGAATAATTAGTAGCTTTAAATGCCGTCCCGATGGGACTCTGAGACAAAAGAAGGAGAGGAATTAATTTTAGTTACCGATATGTCGTCCCTTAAAGGGACTTGAGCGAGACTGTTAAATAAAGTGTGTCACTAGCAAATTTCCTAAAAAAGTAGAAATTT
>CAZXYA010000217.1:0-13590 GCA_964644655.1 uncultured Saprospiraceae bacterium
TCAATTTTTATTCACACTCTTAAATTACATCAAAAATGTATGACATCTATGAAAATGAAAAAGCTGAAATAGCAAGCAGTTTAGCAGCTTTAAAGGCATCAAAAACGCAACTTGAAACAATGTATCATCCTGCTAATGAAGTTCGATTAATGCAAGAAACCTACAGCAGAGCCAAGGATTTTGCAGCACAAGGCTATTATCAAAAAGCAATGGGCGAAATTGAAGGTTATCAAAGTGCATTAGCTACTAGAAAAAGCCAAGAAATAGCTGCTCAGGCAGCTTACAACACATCTACCCAAATTGCTCAAAAGCAGGAACAAATTAAAGTGCAACAGGAAGAGCAAGCATTACACAGTCATGTTACCCAAATGGCACAGCAATTTAAAAGCCAAGGGGACGAAGTAGCAGCAAAAGAGGTAGTCCAGAATTATGAGACAGGAAAACGATTAAGAGGGTATTGGGCTACGGGTCAACCCTTTGGTAACTACAATAGTTTAAAATCAGCTTAAATAACTGCTAGAAGGGCTTTAAACACCCTTCTAGCTATCAATATCTTTTAACCAATAAAGTACTATTAAAATGATTGAATCTACTAAACAAAAAGTAACCAAAAAAACATCAACGGAACAACCTAGTGCAGCATCTAAAGCGGTTGTGAAAATACCAACTAAAGATTTAAATGAAATTGTTGAACTATTGAAAGGAATCCGTAACACACTAGACCGCATTGAAAACAGGCAATCATAGGCAATTACCCTGTTTTAAAGAACTTAATTTTTTAACCATCAAATTCGATTAATATGAATAAATCAGCTAAACAGCCCTTAAAAATAGTGACTAAAAACGGAGATATAAGCGATAAAAAAGCACAAAAAATAAACGACCTTTTGGAAAACATAGAACGGCTACTTGATAAAATGTTGGTCCAACTACAAGAAAGAGAAAAGGTTCTTGATAACCTTAAAGCCAAGGTAAGCAAACCAGTAGCCGCTTAAACCCTATTTATTAACCCTTAATTATTTGGACTATGCCTCAACCATCCGCAGCAAAGGAAGCTCTAAAAGATACTAAAGGAAAGTTGCCAACAACGCAAGAAATTAAGCCCAAGACTAGAAAAGAATTACTAGACGAGCTTAGTTTTTTACTAAATAAATCTAAAGAAGATTTGGGCAAACTTAAAGGTATGTTGGAAAGCTTGAACGAAATAGAATCTAATTTAAAAACCAATAAGAAATAATTAATCATCAAATTCTCTGATTTTTATTTGATGTGGCATTGATAATCTTTTATAAAAACAAAAAAGGTGTGCAATTGGAAGTTGCACACCCTTTAAAACAAGTTTAGTGAATACGTCAACAAAGATAACAAATACAGGCTTTACAAGCAATCTAGTAATAGAATTAACCCTTTACCCTAAAGGGATAGACAAGGAATTGGAGTGTTTTAATGGCTTTGTGCCGTGAAATGCTCCTTTGTTATTATAACCAAAAATTTTAAAACTACCTCTATCCGATACACGGCATAAATTCAAAAAGAGGTAATCTTCTAAACTTATTATGAGAGAATAATCACTAGAACGGGATAGCCACCTGTTTAGGACTGGCTATTCCTTTTTCTAATCTCAATTATAATACTATGAATGATTTAGACACTATAACAAAAGAAGTAGACAACAAAACTAAAATTCCAATAAAGATGAATGAGCCGAAAATGACAGCATCCGAACTTAAAAAAGAAGCTGTATTTCTGATTGATGGCAGTAAAGAGGATTTGATTTTATTTAAAAAAAATACGGGACAAACTGCCATTCTTTTGAGTGAATTAAATGAGGGAAATTTTATTGAATCCATCCAAAAAACAGGAACTAACAAGCTCGTTTTTTTGGCTAATAATAGTTGGTGTGAAATTGATAAACAGTTGCTAGAAGATGGAAAAGACATCTCTAAGCCCTTTTTTGATAGGTTTATTATGGTGTCTGATTATGTGGAGCAATTAAAAGCTAGTCAGGGAAAAGAAAAAGAATGGGCTGTTTACTTCTATGCGGTCAAATCAAATAGTTTAGATGTAGTGGCTACCAATAATTTAAGTCAATTATTTACGGAGTCCGAGAAGCTGGAGCAACTGCCAAGGCTCAAAGATGAAATCCTAAATTTGAAACAAAGGAAAAGTTTCTTCTTTACCAAATTCAATATAACAAGCTCACAAGCCAAGTTAAAAAGCTTTCTAGGTATTAACTCCGCTGCCTACTTTTTTGAGGTTTACAGGGACATTTTAGAGGACAAAGAATTTATGTTTAATGATGCTGTTTATATATGGGATGATGAATATGACAAACTAAAAATTAAGCTTCCTAAATGGGCTAAGAACATCCGATTTATAGGAGATAGTTTTTATACCATTGAAGACAGTATTGACGCTAAAGGCATCGTCAATGGTCGAAGATTGACCAGAAGAAAAAAGGACACCTTAAAAATATTGCATGGCAACGGTTTTACTTCTTATTTCAAGGATTACCATTATTTAGGATTTAGTAATGTACCCGATAATTTTAATTACCAAGAGTCAAATAGCGGTTATTATAATCGCTATTCACAAATAGCCTACGAACCAAAAAAAGGGAGCTATGACAATATATTGTCCATGTTCAAACACATCTTTGGAATTGAAAAAATTACCCATAATAAAAAGACCTTAAAGCGGTATCAAATCGGTTTAGATTATGTTCAAATGTTAATCACAGAGCCAACTTTGCCCCTTCCCATATTAATATTGTATTCAGCCGAACGGGAGACAGGTAAATCTACTTTCCCCGAATTTCTAAAGAAGATATTAGGCACAAATGCCATTAAGGTGGGTAATAAAGCTTTTGATTCAGAATTTAATGAAATCTTTGCCGATAAGGTTTTAATCTGGTGTGATGAAGCTCTGCTCGATAGGAAGGCACAAGCGGAGAAGATAAAAGACCTTTCGACCAGTAAGCAAATATTAGTTAATCCTAAAGGCTCGACTCAATACGAAATACCATTTTTTGGAAAGTTTGTCTTTACTTCCAATAACAAAAAAATGGTCTACGTTGATAAAAATTCTGTGCGGTTTTGGATAAACAAAGTACCTCGATTAAAGAAGGATGATCCCTTATTTAATGAGAAATTAGAAAAAGAAATTCCTGCCTTTCTTGATTATCTACAAAATAGAAAATTAGCAACCATTAGAGAGACTAGAATGCACTTTAATGTTAATTGGATTAGGACGGATGCGCTAAAGGAAACGGTGAAAGAGAATGAACCTAGAGACGTGACCAATTTTAGACAAAGCATGAAAGATTTGTTTCTCGATATTCCCGAAAATGGCGACACTATAAAGATGACCCTAAAAGACATTAGCAATGAGTTTTATAATGGTCGAAAAGATAAGCCTTGGATAAAGGAGATAATTACAGACTACTTAGGATTGAATCAATCTGATAGAAGCGTAAAAACGTGTAAATATAGTTATTTGAAGTTTGACAAAGCAGAACGGAAAACTATCTACTTAGAAAGTGGTGATAAAAACGGGTTGCCTACGATGGTAGAAAATACTGGTGAAAGAGAATACACCCAACCAATAGTAAAAGTCTCTTCTACTGGTAGACCATACGTTTTTAAGCGGTCTGATTTTGTTTTTTCGGAGGACGAATAATTGGAGAAAAAAGGGGAATTAGTTTTCAAAAGCAAAATTCAGTTTAACCCCTGTTACCTTTGTTACCTTTGTTACCTTTTGCTGTTTTTTTATTATAAATAATTGATAATCAATAGATTAATATTTTAAAAAGTGGTAACAAAGTTGGTAACAAAGGTAACAAAGTTCAAAAAAATTAGTTTTCCGTGATTTTGGAAAACAGCAAAAAGGTAACAATGTTACCAAACTTTGTTACCGCTTTTTTTTGGCGTAAAAATCTGATTTTCAATTAATTATAAAGGTTTTTTGAAAAAAACGAAAAAGTAACATTTTTTTTTCACCTCGGCACAACACGTATATAAAACTAATTTGAAAACTAATTTTAAAAAACCGCTAAAACTAATTTTTGATAAAAACAGGTCATGGAAAAGAAAAAAATGAGGTCAAAATCAGTCTTTTTCTTTTCCATGAAAACATCATAATAATGAGCATAGATTTAGATAAAATACGAGCTATCCCAATAGAAAATTTTATGGTAAATATGGGACATAAGATTAAAAGCACTACCATTTCAAATATATTTTTTCATTCTCCTTTTAGAAATGAGAAAACGGCTAGTTTTTCAGTCTGGAAGAAAAAGAACACATGGAAAGATTTTGGGTCGGGTGAAGGTGGCGACCTTATCCAGTTAGCGCAAAAGTTGTGGAATGTCGATTTTAAAGAAGCCATTTTAAGGCTAGATAACGGCTCTATTACTTTGGTGAATAATTCGCCTACCCTATCCGATAAAAACCAAATGGAGCTTAAAAAAACGGTAGACACAGTAAGTAATAAGGCTCTTTTAGATTACATGAAAAGTAGGAAATTAGACCCTAAAAAGGTACATGGTTTGGTGGGTGAAATTTACTATTTATTGAATCAAAAAAATTACTTTGGACTAGCCTTTAAAAACGATTTAGGCGGCTACGAAATAAGGAATAAATATTTTAAAGGATGCTACGGTACTAAACATTTTACTACCTTCCAAAATGGTTTTAACTCGATCACCGTTTTTGAGGGCTTTATAGACTTTTTGAGTATCAAAAGCGAAAAGGAATTAAAAAGTGATGTATTGATTTTGAATAGTTGCGCCTTGGCAGAACGGGCGCTACCATTTATAAATAAATATCCCAAGATCTATTTAATGATGGATAATGACAAAACAGGAAATGAGGTCACCCTATTTTTTGAGAACCATTTAGACGGCACTACAACTGATTTAAGGTACTTGTATAGTTGTTATGATGATGTGAATGATTGGATTACTAAAAAGTAGAATTATGTCTAAAAAGTCTAAACTAAAACAACCTCAAAAGCCTACTGAAGAAAACAAGAAATTTAAAAATAAACTCGATCGTCTGAAGGGGATAAAATTTGAAGATTTACAGGACTTTATTATCCATTTAGACCGCTTAGATTAGTTCATCAATATAAATAAACTTATGAATTTATCAGAAAAATTACCCAATGATGCAAAACGAGCTATTGTTATTTTACTAAAAATGGAAAGTGGCGGTATTCGATATTTTAGCAAATTTGGAAAAAAGCGAATTGTTAACGCTTGGTCACTTGCAGGGGCTAAGTTGTTTCTTTTAGATAGTCCAGAATTAAGCCTAATTGAGTCAGAATTAAATAGGCGTGGATTTGATTTTGTGACTCAATTTGTTGGGCTTATCTAAGTTAAAAAATAGCGTAAAATAAAAAATCTCCTACCCTCTAAGCTTTGGCGGCATTGGGTAGGAGAAAATTTCTAACAATATAAAAATCGTTAAAAATGCTACACAAACTTATTCAAAAAAGGGAAATAGTGAGCGAATTTTTTAAAAAAGCTACGAATAAAGATTATTATAATTTGTTTCAACCAGTTATTCCTAAGATAGATTCAACTGGTAAGATAGCGCAATATATCAGCGCAGCGACCGAAGCCGTAACCGTTTGGCTCATTTGTCAAAGTGAACTATCAGGAATCAATAAAACTGTTGCTTTTTTACTTTCTTTGATAGCTGTTATTTTAGTGGTTACTGCCATTGAGATAGGCGGTCGGAAAGGTTTACAAGTAGTTACACGGGCAATCGTTTGGAAACGGCTAGTTAACTTTTGGTATTGGATCCTATTTATTGCTGTTTTTCTTATTACAGGGCTTTTATTTTTTTGGTCTTTTAGTCTATCTACCAAGGGCGTAAATCAGTCTTTTAAGCAGTCGGTGAAAGTAGCGGTCACTTTGGATGATGCTCCATTTTTAGAACGCCATACGCTTCTAATCAATCAAATAAATACCAAGTATGACAACCAAAATAAAACGCTATCCGATGCTTTTATTTTGAATTTTGATGCCAAGGAAAAAGAATATTTATCAAGGATTGAAGCAATCAATAGTAAGGTTACACTACATTCTGAAAATATGGTAAAAGGTGTAAAATGGGCAAAAAGCCATTTTGATAAACAGACCAAAATTAAGAATGAATTGATAGCAGAAAAAGAGCGTAAATTATCAGACTTAACCGCCATTCACACTAATGATTTAAAAAGCGTAGAAGCTGCTAGAATGCAAGCTTTGAGCAAAGAAGATACTCGACATAAAAGAACATTTGAAAAAGCGGAAAAAGTTTTGGTCCAAAATCATAATGCAGAAAAAGACAAAGCAGCGTTTTGGGGTAGTCTGTTTTCTAATTTAGTAGGTTTTATGATTGCGATTGCTTTTGTGTGCATCATCGTAGTAGAAATATTTCGTAGAGGTTCGGGCATTGAAATTGATTATCAAGAAAATGAGTTACCACCTAATTTATTTAATATTTTCCTTGCAGGCTTAAATAATCGGACGTTTAATTTAACCTATAAATGGGCTAATAAATGGTACGTCGAAAAACGGGATTTTGACTTTTTAGGAACGCCTATTCCTGTTCGCCAAATAGGCTTCAATAATCGTTCCGACGATCCTAACGAAAATCGTATGTCAGAAAATGGAGGTCAAAACGTCGTAGTCGTCAATAACCAAAATTCAAAGAATTGTCTCCATTGTAAGACGGGTTTTGTATCAAATCATAAGAAGCAAAAGTATTGCTCCGCCGAATGTAGAAAGCTATTTTGGGAAGCTAAGAACGGACGGTCTTTAAAGCTTCGACCTAAGAAGAAATAAGTAATTATAAAGAACTTCATAACTTTGCGAATTGAAGGTGGTAGGGTCTGCGGCTCTACTGCCTTTTTTGCAACTTTGATATACAATATCTGTATAAAAAATTAGTTAGTATTTACCACCTAAATTATATTTCTTCACTTCCATATTAATGCTATTTTAAAGGTACGTATTCAATAGAATGCGTACCTTTTTAACACCATAGCCTACCACTACCATACCACCATAGCCTACCACTACCATATCACCATAGCCTACCACTACCACACCACCATAGCCTACCACCATCACACCACCATAGCCTACCATATAGGCGACCTTGATAAGGTAGTTGTCTATCTATTACATAATAAGCTTATAATGTAATGAACTAATATTCGTCACGTAACAATCAAATTAATAGCGAATAATTAATTTAGTTGCATAACTAATTGATAATCAATGATTTATGTTAGCACATAACCTGTTTTTTGAGGTCTGTTACGTAATACCAGCATCAGGCAACGACCCCCTTCTACCTCACATTTTGAAAAAAAATGCTACTCAAAAACACCTTAATCAATTGATAATCAATAATTTAGTTTTTTTATTATGAAAAGCCTATTTTTATAATGAAATTTTGATTTCACTCTTTTTATACAGTTGATTGACAAATTAAGCTACATTAAAAGTGATAACGTAGTAAGATTTGGAGCAGAACGCAAAACAATTAATAAAAAACTAAATATATACAAAATTAATAATCAATGTATTATAAGCATTCATTAAACTTTTCTATCATTTTGGATTATTTTAGCCCTTGTTACGTAAAGAAAATATTTTTGAAATGACTAACGAAAATCTCTATTAATTTTCCATTAGTCTGACTTTCTGAATTTAGCACTAAATCTGCCGCTATATGCTTTAATTCTGCATCATATTTATTTATTAAATTCTCAATACTTTTTGATTTATAGGGTAGTGGCGGAGAGATATAACCCTTATTTTTTCTTTCCCAATATCTTTGAATACAGACACTAGGGGAACAGTTGATTTTGATAATTAGAGGTTTGTAATCAGCTTTTGTCAGTCGCTCCCTTGTTTTTTCATAGAATTTAGTTGAACCCACCAAAGGGAGAATTACTTTATGTTTGCTTCTGACATCTTCTAAATAAATTCTTTGGGCGACTTCTTCACGCTGATATGGTAAGTAGTCCTTTAAATTAGAGTCCTTGCCTACTTTGTGCCTTTTTTCATCTATGCAGACGACTTTAAAACCTTTGAGGACTTTTTGTAATTGATTGGAAAAAGAAGTCTTACCAGAAGCAATATTTCCTATTATAAAAATGCTTTCATAGGTAGTTATTTCAAAGCCCAATTGATAATTTAATATATCTAATTCCCTTTGTTTATTAGTGAGAGTTGTTTCTATTTCTTTTACCTTGGCAACTAATAATCCATTTTTATTCGATTGCTTTTTCAGTCTGGAAATACCGCTTCTTAATGATTCCCTTTTTTGCATCATTTGGACAGTCAATTGGACATCTTCACTCATTTTGATTAGAGGTAATTCTCCTGTTTCTTCCCATTCTAGCAGCGTTTCAGATACGCTTTTAATTTCGGGCATAATTACCTCTAATATTTGCTCTGCCAATGCTGCTCGTCTTTGCTGTTCGTTGGCTGTATTGCTATCAACATTATACATTTCCTCTTTTACGGCTCTGTATTTATCATAAAGGACTATTTGCCTTTTTCTTAGTTTTATAATTCCATCAGGAACACTATTATCTTTTTCTATTTCTGGCACTACTGGCAAATGAGCCAATTCTTCATCTATTGGTTGGTTGTTAATAGGCATATCCACAATAGCCGCTTTATTCACTTCCTTTTCTGGAGGTGCATATAATTCTAAATAAGCCCTTAATTTTTCTTTCAATGATTCCTTTAATTTGTCAGGAACTCCGAATGGGTCAATTAAATATCGGGACAATCTTCTTACTAATTTACTGTCACCACCTGTGATAGTAAATAATTCAATTCCTTCTTTTAAGCTGCTATCAGTTGACAGCCACAATTTAATTTTTTTGTAAATTTTCATAATATTTTTTTCTTCAAATATAAAGGGATAGGGTAGCGTAAAAAAGGACAAGAAAATGGACTTAACTTTTCAACTAAATTTAGTTGGTCTGAAAAATGGAGCATTTACTTATTTTTCTTGTTTTTTCACTAAAAAACTTAAAATATCCTGTTTTTATAATCTGAATATGATTGAAATGAAATTATAATAGCATATTAGTTATTAAATTTGCGTAATAATTCATACAAAATAGCGTAATAATTACGTCCTACTTTTTGTCCTTTCTTTTTTGTGCGCTGTCTGGTAGCTTTGAATCATATTTAATAACACATAAAAAAGATAATATGCAAGTGAAAAAAAAGCGAATGTCAGCCAGTATATCCACAGAAAATTTTGCTTTTCTGAAATGGTTAAATCTTAATTATCAAGATACTTACTCATGGGTAATAGATACTTTGTTAACAAAGTACAGAGAAACTATTACCGCACAAATGACTGACTACGAAAAGCAAATGATTCAAAACTTAAAAGTGGTTATTGATGAATCTATATTCGACCGTAAAAAAATAGAAAGTGTAAGAATTAAAGCTTTTGATTTAGCTTTTGAAAACAAGCTAATGGAGTTTATTTCTAACGATGAAAAAAGAGGAAAATTAAGGGAGCTTTTAGATATGGAAGAAAATAAATAGGCTCTGATTTAAGTAATTTACTAATTAATATAACCAATAAATATTTTAAATATGTCCAATGAAAAGATATTAATAAAACGCTATGATTCTCATATTGATAGGGATGTATCAAGGCTAAGAAATGAGCGAAAAGAAAACGCTAATTTATGGAATGAATTTAAGACCGCTTTTACCACTTATGAGGGTACAGCTTTTAGTTATTTGAGTTTCAAAACGTTCCTAAACCATGACGACCCAAAGGCATTCCTTATTGATAGATATGTCAAAAACCAGAAATTGGGGGGCATTCCTGTAAAACCTGATAAATTAGAGGAAATTTTAGACATACCAGACTATCAACATTTATTAGTATATAAAGAAAAGGTTAAAGATTGGGTTGAATCTACAATGGATGAATATTACGATAAAAAGAAAAAATCCTTTGTGCCTCCACCTGTTACTAATGCAGAAAAAGAGCGCATTATTGAAAAACATTCAATCTATGCTAATAATGAAGAAGAGGTAAATTATGTAAGGGATTTAAAGGGTTTTTGTAATACTATAAATTACTTGCAACGTAGAGGGGGTATTAGTCAGTTTCCATCGTTTTTACAGACAATTAAACCTATCAGCCGTAAATTAATTAAATTCCCAATAGGTGAAAATCATAAATATGGCTTTAAAGTCAATTATAGGAATGTATTCCCCATGTAAAGATTATTCTTTTTTCAGGTTATAGTGCCAATTGAATATATAAAACCTTCAATAGTTCAACACCAATTTTATCAACAGGAAACTATGTTTTGGTTATAAAAATTCAAACGGTGCTTTTGATTATTCGTTAGTTGGGGTAAGGAATTGCTCCAACTAACTTTTTAAATAATGCTATGGATTTTCTAAGAAAAAAGGTTTTAATTAGAAAAATAAATAATTTGGGTGATACAAATATATCAATATCGGCCGCTTTGCTTTTCGACATTTACACGCCTAAAGATTATTACAATTTAATTGATTATTGCCGCCAAGAGAGCGAAAGGAAGGAGTTTAAATATAAAAAAAAGGTCTTAGATTTAGCTAAAAAACTGTGTAAATCATTTGAAACTATTGAAAGCTTAAACCTTATTTTCAATCGAAATATTGATAAAGATTTAATGCTCCATTTAAAAGACATTTTTATAACTAATGGAGCATCTGAAAATATTGGTTTAACTAACTTCCTTTTAATTGGGGCTAACTTAAATGAGACACAAAAAGCACAATTTAAAAGGCTTAATGAATGCCTTTTGATTTACTGCTCATTGGTCAATAGTTGGAATTTAGAAGATGTTACAGGAGTGTATAAAATAGGATTGTTACAACAGGAATTAAGAAAGGAAACTTAAAGATATAGGCTAATTATATAAACTTACAAACTGGGTTTTAGGTGTTTAGAGGACAGGCTTTTGGTCTGTCCTTTTTGGTTTTCATTACTATTTTTAGCGATAATTGAAGCGTTCCCATTTCGCAGTAAACAGAATAATGTTTTATTGAGTAAGCTTTTTTACTTAGATTTTGGGTAAAAATGTATTTATTTGGATTGGCTCTTGTCTTGATGGGGGATTAGTGCAGCGCAAAACAAGAATGCTACCCAAATAATATTTTGAATTTAATTATTTTAAACTGTCCGTAAAAATTGCCGTGACAGTCCAGGCACTAAGCTTGTGACTTTTCTCTTTTCCTTTGCGCTCTTTTTCGACAAGTGGGAGAACTATAAGAAGCTCGACCCGTCACTATTCGACCGCAACCACAAGAACAGCGTTTATATTGAGGGGTGTCAAAATTTGATATTAGAGATTCAGAATATAATGTAACGAGTATTAATTGAGCTAAATAATTTCCCATTGCGAAAGGTACGCCATTTGCAACGACTTGTTTTTTTCCTTCCAATGAAAAGAAAGGTAAATCAAAATCAGACGGTAAGCCTTGTATTTGGCACATGGTTTTAAAACTTCTATTATCAGAACCTACTACCGCAGTACCCAAAGTTTGCCCATTAGTTTTAATGATGGGGTTTAACCGCTTCCCATTTTTAGTGCCAAACATAAAATCACGCCTACGACTAAAAGGGGTAAACCAAGCTAAATCTAAAGGGAATCTTTGTTGTGTGTAGCCCTCAATTTCAAAGTCAGGAAAGCCAACCACATTTTCAAATAAAAACCAGTCAGGCGAAGCGGCAGAAACTACCCTAATATACTCGTTAAGCATTTCTAGTGAATAACCTTTTGGATTTCTATTTAATCGGCTAAAATCTTGACAAGGGGATCCACCAATTAAGCCCGTGAATTTATTAGGTGGTGGGTTGAAGTCTCTAATGTCACCACCGTCTAAATTGAGGTCAGGCGCACGAACTACACAAAAACTATTCTTTTCAAAAGCTTTTCCTAGTATGTCGATACCACTAAATATTGATAACACTAATTTATCCATTCCGCAATTTATAACTTTTGGCGTGACAAGTCAATAGCAAATGGTGTGACATATCGATTTAATTTAGTGTGACTGACCTGAATAATAAAGCGTGACTTATCAGGTAGTTTTAGTGTGACGTGTCCGGAGCAAATGGTGTGACGTGGCCAGGGAGATAGATGTGACGGGCCGATACTTTTTTACGTGACCGAGCTCAGGAATTAAGTGTGACCGACCGGATAGGATAAATGTGATTCAATTTCATTCTAAACTATCATTAAAGCCCTTCATTCCTATATTAACATTATCTGTATCATTATACCCCTGTGTTACTTTTTCTGTGGTATGGTCACATTGTTGCCTTATAAATTCTCCTTTTATTCCTGCTCGATAAGCGTTAGAAATTCCTGTTTTTTTCCAACTATAAATAGCATATCCATCGAGAGAGACTAATAGTTCTTGACCTAGCATTTTCTTTAAGTGTTTTCTATGTCTCTTATTCATTCTATCCTTAGCACTTTGTATAGGACTGGGTTTAAGTTCATAGCCAAATACATAAAAATGTGGGTGGTGGCTTTTGAACTCCTTACTTACAAAATATTTTAGTCTGTCATCAGGAATCGTCACCGTCCTTTTTTTTCCGTTCTTGGTCGCATGAGCGGGAAGGGTTATAGTTCCATTTAAAAAATTGAAATATTCAAATTTTAAACGGGTCAATTCTACGGGGCGAATAAAACAGCCATGTATTAATTGAATAACTAAGAACAATCTGTAATCATGCTTTTTTAAGTAGGCAGCTATAATTTTTTTATCTTCATCAGTAAACTTTTTCCAACGCACCTCGTCCTCTTTTTTCGGCTTAATATTGGAAAAAGGATTTTCTCTGATATAGTGAAATTTCTTTAAAAAGTTGAATAAAACAATTGCGTCTTTTAAGTACCTGTTATAAGTATATCCTCCTATACTTCGCTTTGAATTAATGTATTTCATTACACCAAGGGCATTTAAACTAGAAAAATCGCCTATTCTGCTTTTAATACTTTTCTGTTCTACATACTCCTTTATATCAGTAACTAACCTCTTGTAAGGTCTAACTGCTTCATTGCAAATGTCTGGGTACTTATTTTCTTCAAAGAAATCCAATGCCGCATTTATTGAACTATATGCAGGGTCACTATTATCTGTAAATGGATAGCCATCTGGAAGTAATTTATTGATTTTATCTACATAGCCATTGGCTGTTCTAGTGCGAAGTCTAATATTTTTTATTCGATTGATATTATAGGTAGGTCTAAAACGCTCTAATTCAAGCGTTTCGGGATTTGTCTGGTAGTATAAAATATACCATTTATTCTTTCCTTTAACTGTTCTAGCAGGTAAAAACGGCAAAATTTTTTTATCCTTCATTTTTAAATTGTGTACCAAACTTGGTCTATTTTACTGACGCAGTTTTGACACGGTTTTAAAATCGAAAGGTCTAATTTTGTCTAATTGACTGATTTATAACGTTTTATAAATATATATTTTTGTGAGACTAGAGGGATTCGAACCCCCGACCCCTACCCTGTCAAGGTAATGCTCTAAACCAACTG
>CAZXYA010000218.1:0-13500 GCA_964644655.1 uncultured Saprospiraceae bacterium
TTGGGGCGAGCTATTTATGGCTCGTCTCAGTTTTTTAATCGGACAACACTACTTTTAAACCTAATACATAGATTATATGTCAGTACTTAGAATAAATTATAATAGAATTGATATTGCATTTATAGCCATAATTGCACTTTTAACGCTATTCTCAACATATTTTTCAAATACTAGTTGGAATATTACTTCTTATTTAATCATTAATCTGATATTAATAATCGGCTTTGCTGCACTATTACAGGTTATTCGCTCTTCTCAAGCATTATTAAAAACGAATCAAAATAACTCTTATAAACAACTATTCTTTATAAGAGAAGATTTAAAAAAGGATATCGACAATATTCTCAAAGCACAAGAATTGAACTCTGCTTCGATTATTAAGAAAACAAACCAGCAAAGTTTAAAATGCATCAATCGACTAGATATCATCGAAACTAAGATGCAGTCAATTAATCGGATTGAAAAAATACTTGACAACGTAGAAAATCGTCTCTCTGGCAAGCTAAATGAACTAGATAGTAAAACAACAATGTTAGTAGCTCTCGGCGAGCAAATTGATAAATCTATTATAGAAAGGCATAATGATATTCAAAAGTCCATTATACAAGCTAAACAACGAGCCAAAGAAAGAGAACGAGGTTTTAGTTCTAAAATAGGTCAATTAGAAAATAAATTTTCGAATATCTCAGAAAATTACGTGAAAATCGTTGATGAAAAATTAAATGATTCAGATAAAAAAATTACCAGTTTAGAAAATAATCTACTAAACAAGCTGACTTCTGTCAGTGCCGAAACAGAAGAGAAAATAGAAAAAAGCTTTAGGGAAAATAAAAAGAACTCAATAGAGAATCAAAATGCTTTATTAGCAAACTTCAAAGAAATTCAGCAAAAGAATAAAGATTTTCAAGCTACCTTTTCCCAAATAGTAAACCAACACAAAGAGCTTAATATAAAAATAAAGGAAAATTTAAGCGCTACAAAGAAGAATAATGCTCAACTTATAAATCAGGTTGTGGAAATTAAAACACTCGAAGAAAACCTATCTTCATTTACGTCTAATGTAAAGAGCTCAATATTTGAAGATTTAAGTTCCAACCATGGAAATCTGATTAAGTATTTAATCAATATACAAAACCAAGTATCCTATTTTGAGGAAACGACTAATGATTTCTTTAAAAGCTCTTCAACATCACTCAGTGAATTGATAGAGAATGCACAATCTGATATAAATCTAAAACTAGAACAACAATACTCAGCTTATAAAACAAAAGTGGAAGAGCAACGATTAGAAAGTGATAAAAACTTTAAGGAGCTTACTAACAATAATAATCAGATTAATAATCAACTTTTAGAAAATTTGAATCTAAATAGATTTGAAAACACTCTTCAAAATCTATCGTCCGGGATTGATATTTTCACAAAAAATAATTTTAACAATAATATTGAAATACTACAAACATTAAAGTCAATAAGTTCAAGTCCTCAAAAATCTAATGATGAAAAAACTATTCATAGGATAAATCTTTTGGAAAAAGCATCGAAGAGAGATTTAAGTAAACTGTATAATCAGATTGACGCATTGTTTTCCATTCACAGTACTTTTGACTTTGTGGGACCTAGACCGAGCATGCGCAACTGGGCTATCTCTCCAGATCTTGCGGCACTTTTAGTCAATAAAATATTACATGAAAAGCCGAAGGTTATTTTGTCTGCTGGAAGTGGAGTATCTGATTTGATTATTGGTTATTGCCTTAAGCAAATTGGTGGTGGCAAATTAATATCTCTCGAGCATGATAAGAAATACTATGAGTTGTCAAAAAACAATATAGAAACTCATAAATTAACAAAATTTGTAAAAGTGATTTATGCTCCCTTGAAAAAAGTAAAAATCGCTAGAAAAGAATGGCATAATTACGATTATAAATTACCTGTTAAAACCAAAATTGACTTATTTTTAGTAGATGGCCCTCCAGCCAATACTCAAGATCTAGCTCGATATCCAGTGTTGCATAATTTTAAATCTAACTTTACTAAAAACACTTCAATAATTTTAGATGACGGTATTAGAGAAGAAGAAAAAGAGATAGTTAATATGTGGCTAAAAGAGCTGAAAGGATTTAAATCTGAATACATTAATACAGAAAAAGGGACTTTTATATTATCAAGAATCTAATTACGAGGAATTGGCATCCAAAAAAGGTTGAAGATTTAATTCAAGTATTTGTGACCAATCATGTTTTTCAATGCTTTGATTGTTAACTTTTTTGCCTTTTTCTATTAGTTTAAGCGCATTTTCAAATTCTGAATACGTTTCCACTAATGTAGCATCACTGTCTAAAAGTTCTTTTGAATCCCATTTACTAGAAATAGCAGGAAGACCAGCAGCTGCGTATTCATACAACTTAATAGGATTGACCGTTTTTATCAAATCGTCATATTCTTTTACATAAAATGGAATCAAGCCTACATCAGCCCATTGCAGAAAGGGAATAATCTGATCATTTTTTATGGCACCAAGGAATTTGATATTTTGATGCTTCTCAAATTTTTTACTTTTAGCTTCAATTGGTCCTATTATTATAAATGAAATATTAGTCAAGGATTTGGCTGCATTTAGAATCCATTCATAATTAAACCACTTGTCCAAAGAACCAACATAAACAGCAATTAGTCCTTGAAGACTTTTATATAAATCAGGCTTAGGCAATACTTCACTATACAATTTAAGATCAATTCCATTAGGTATATACTTGCTCAGATTAGCTTGTAATTTATTCACATATGGTTTTAAATTCTTTGCTGTGTAAATTACTAAATCTGAGTTTTTAGAAATTTTTTGAGCTAATGAAAATATGTTGTCCTTCCACCCAGGAAATCCATCATGCTTATCCATGACTCTAAATATAATCTTATTGGGATTTAGTTTAGCCAACAAAAAAGCATAAAAGATATTATCAATATACAATATATCAGGCTTGTTAAATTTTTGCTTTACAATTGTCTTATAAGTATTACTTGAAGTGAGGTGCCAATTTTTGATAACAAACTTAGAATTTAAAAATAAGTTAGAATCTGGGGCTAAAAGACTAAACGGCACCAGCTCCCCCATTTGCAATTCTTGAGATTGCCTAAAACATTTCTGGATTCTCTTTCTTACATCTCCCTCGTTAAATTTAAGAATATGCAATAAAGTGATAGGTGCCGAAAGATATAAGACCTCATAATCTTGGGCTATGAAGTATTCTCTGAAATAATGACTCCCCACTTTAAAAGGTGACCCTAGGTGATGTGTGCATAACATTAATACTCTTCTCCTAGCCATCTCTAAGGTAGTAGTTTCCCTATTGGAGAAAGATGGAACTCACGATGAATCGGCTTGTCCTCAATAACGAAAAGCCAATGATGTAGATTAACAAACTTTGCTGTCGGAAATAGTGAAATTATTTTATTCGGGTTGAATATCTGTTTATGTCCTGATGCTTGATCATGCTTGTAGATTGGAAATTCTTCAGAAAAAGGAATAGTCATTATCAATCTTTTCTTACAGATTCGTCTCGCTTCGTTCAACACATCGTAAAAATTACCTAAATCCCAACCTAGCCAAGAACGAGCGTCATTATTTCTTTGAAGCCCTAAATGCTCTAAAGTTTCCATACATACTACAGTCTCAAATTCATTAGTTTTAAATCTCAAACTACGAAAACTTCTTTTTTCGAAAACAATATCGTCAGACAAGATTTGCAATTTGGAATGCTTCTTTTCATCAACAGTAACAATTCTTTTTACTATGTTTAAATCCGATATTAAGTTAGCAAAACTCCCATCTCCTGTTCCAATATCTAAAAGCGAATCGCCTTTAATAAGTTGTGGTACAAAACATAGACGTTGCCATTTTTTTTGATTTGAGCTTGAATTAGCATTCTGGTATTTTGCTTTAATTTTGTCTGCTGCAACTAATATCTCTAACATAAATTTTAATTAAAAAATTAATAATAGCATTTAATTCAATTAAGATTTAAACAAGTACTTTACTTATTAAGTTGGAATCTATTGTAGAAGAATCTGGATTATCAATAAAATTGAAACAGTCAAGAGAAAGTACTTCATTTATAGTATCTTGAAAGTAGCTATCAGTGCTTTCTAAAAAATTAGTAATTGTATTAGAGGTAATAAAATTCTCATGAATCATTAAAGTGTTATAATTAATAGAATCAGAAAGCAAAAATTCATTGTCCTCGTTTAAATACCTTAATTTTCTATGCTTTAAAGAATAAAAAGAAGCTTTTCCAAATATGCGCACATCGCTATATTTAGTAGCTAGTTTATAATCTAATAAATAATCTGGGCCATAAAAATTACTTGGATTCCAAAAATGGAAAAAATCATCTTTACAGGTATTCCTAATGGTAGACAAAAATTTGTCTAGTTTAGATAATTTTACAAATTTTATGTTTAACTCGCCAAATTCATTCTCTACATTTTGTAAATCAGTAAAACAAAAAAGTTGGTTTGCTTTAAAAACCTGATTACTTATATTTTTTAAAATGAATGGGATTTGATTTTTGTTTTTAAGTTTGAAAATAATATTAAACTGTGAATTATCTTTTTCAATTGAACTTAATCCAACCTTCTCCATTATATAATTTGCTCTATGAGCATAGGTGTGTTGGCTGTGCACTTTACGAATTCCTTTTAAAGATAACTTCTTCCAATATACTTTATCTGAAAATAATTTCTCTAAATGCATTTCTGTTTCTTTCTCTGAAGAAGAAAACAAAACAATATCATCACCAAGTAAATTAACAACACCTTTATTCGGAGGACTGATAATAGGTGTTCCCGAAGCTAAAATCTCAAAAACTCTACGTGAAAACATTGTTGGAGATTCATTTACACTATTCACATTTAAAAAGACTTTATATTCTCTATAAATGTTCACCATTTCAGTGTAAGGTACTCCCCCTTTAATATTTTCGCTATAATACTCGGGAAAAGAATAATGCTCAGGGCTAGCTCCATTTTTAAAATTTCTATCGTAAATACTCAGTCCGAATTTCTTACTTGGCTTCAATAAAAAATTTAACTGTCGCTGTCTTTCAAAATATTTTTCTCTCCAATAAGTCCCTGCAAAGCAAACACTATCCTGCCGCTTTTTACTTAAGACTGGGTTATGGATTTTAGGTTGCGCTGCAAAAGGTAAAGCAAAAACATTTTTACACCCTAGATTTTTATATTTTTTTATGCTATTTCTGTCTGAAGTAAAAACATAGTCAAATAATGAAGCCGCGACTTTGAAATGATCATAATGAACCGGATCTTCCTTGTTCCAAAAAATAGTTGGCAATGATTTTTTATTAGCATCTGAAACAACTGATTTTATAACTTCATTCTCGTTGTTATACACATATTTCCCTATTTCTCCTCTCCATTGTAAGTTATTGCCTTTCCAAGAAGACTCTACAAATAATGCAGATAAATTGGGCTGGTTTAATTCTTCACTATAATTCTCTCTAGATAACAAATTCAGGTTAAATTCAGGTTCAAAACACCTTAAAGTAAAGTCATCTAAAATTGCTGATATTTCAATTTTGTCAACTGATTTGCTAATTTCTGGTAGTGGAAGTAGTGAAGCCTTTTCTTTTTGGTGTATTCGTACTTTTCTTACTAATTTTTCCGTGTTAGGAAAAACATGGCCATAGTACTCTTTAAGGTACTTGTGAGGTCTTTTAAAAAACTGTAGAGGACTTGTAACAATAATTTCTATTAATACAGCAAATTCTACAAAAATACTCCCAATTCTCCATTTCCAAGAAGTCTTAAATAATGCTTCAGTCTGCTTTATTCTAAAGTCAATTTCATCTTGCCAATCATCGTAGTTTTTCTTCGAAGTTTTTACGTCTGATTTTAAATTCTTTATTTCAGATATTATATCCGATTTTAAAAATTCAACATCTTTTTTTAAAAGCTTGTATTGAGCAATGGAGCTTTCTTCATTAAACTTTTCGAATCCTTTCTCAATTTTTGATAATCTGTTATTTAAATTCATTACTTGGAATTAAGGATTTGAAATCTTATTTGAGAAGTCTATCGTATAAGTCAATTACTTTTTTTGAAACGACTTTCCAAGTACGTTCGCTCAATACCCAGTTATAACCTACCTCTCCTAATTTTTCTCTTAATTTTGGTTTATGAATTAGTTCAGCTAATTTATTTGCAAAGTCTTCAACATTTCCTTTTTCAAAAACTAAACCAGTATGGCCATCATTAATTATTTCAGTTAATGCAGCACAACTTGAAACGATAACAGCTTTTTTCATTGCTAATGCTTCAAACGGCTTCAAAGGAGAAACTGCTTCACATACTAAATATGGTTTTCTAGGAAAAGGAGCAATATCTACCAATGAATAATAATTTTGCACCTCATCATGTGGCACGCGCCCAGTAAAAATAACGTAATCTTGCATTCCAAATTCTTCTACAGCATCTTTAAGATTATTCATAAAAGCACCATCACCTACGATTAAAATGACAAATTGGCTTTCGCCTCTATCTTTCAACAATTTAGCTGCATGGATAAGATCATCTAAACCTTCATAATTAACAATAGAACCAATATACCCTATAACAGTTTTATTTTCAACATTTAGTGATTTTGCTAATTCTAAGTCTCTTTCTCGTGGTTCGAATTTATGAGCATCTACAGCATTTGGCAATACAGTAATTTTCCTTTCGTCTACACCTCTTTCTATTAAAATTTTCTTCAATGCTTCTGTCAAAGCAAATACAGCGTCTGCATTTTGGCAAGCTATAGTTTCCATTTTAACTAGTAAGTTAAATTGGTCCGAATTTTCCCATTCTGGCTGTCTTGAGATTCTTGTTATTTCCCACAATCCTCTAACTTCGTAAATGGATTTTATTCCTAATCGTTTAGCTACAGTTATAGCGGCTATTCCATTAGGATAATTAGATGCGCCATGAATAATTGAAACATTTTGCTTGATTGCTAACTTTTCCAATTCATCCGTATAGTGCTCCATATATTCATAAAAGTCAGATTTTCCATAATTAGCAAATTCAGATCTCAACCTGAAATATTCAACATTATCTATCCACATACTCTTCGGTATATTTTCTGGAAGAGGCTTACTAATATAGGCTTGCATATCATAAGGATATCCAAGTCTCGAAGCCGCAGCTATCTCATATTTTCCATAGCTATTTACATTTGTCAATAGACCATGAGTACGTGTAGCATACCCGCCTGAGTTAAATGGTAATGAATTGTGCAGCAAATAAAGAGACTTATCTTTAGCCTTATATGGAGTTTTAGTGCTTTTAAGGGGAAAAGAATATTTTTTTGATAATAAATCTTGCTCTATTTCAAGTTTCCTTAGGGTTCTATCTTCGTTTAAAATACCATCTTGTACAAACTTGTTTCTCAATTCATACGTTTTATGAATGCTTCCATTTTTTCTGTATGAAAATAGTAAATCTTTTACCAACTGTAAATTGGCTTCGGATTCTAAAGCTTTAAATCCATATGATTGGGCTAACTCTAATTCATTTACATCTTTAAAAAGATAGAAAGCAGAAGCAGAAATATCATGTACTGAAAAAGAATTTTTCTTTTTCAATGATAATTCAATATCTCTCTTAATTCTTTTTGACTCAAAAGGATATCCTCTTCGTTTTTTATATTCTACTAGAAAATTTAAGTTTAAATTATTTTCATACTGGTCTTCGGTAATCGAAGAATCTACAACTTCAGATAAAAATATTTTATCTACTTTATTAGCCCACGGTCTAAACAACAACTTTATTAAAGTCGTATTTCTTGGGATTTTAAATTTAACAATAAATTTATTTCTTTTTGCAGACGTTGTTAGATAACAATAATATCCTATTTTGACAGATCTTGATAAGCCTTCAATCTTATTCGGATTTAAGAGATTAAAATTTCTATCGAAAAATTCTAATGCTAACAAAGCACCTTTTCCATTCCTATTTTTAGAACCAGAAAGATAACCAGAAATAGATCTAAACGGATTCCTATTATCTGCATCAACAGTAGAAAGGAAATATCCATTTTGTATATCTCTTTTCGCAGTAACAAGCTTATTTTGATTTTTGTTATGCTGCCTCCGAAATAAGTTTAAATTGAACATAGAATTATTTGATAGCTTCTATTTAAACAACATTACTAAATTTTACTTTTTTTTTGGCTACTCCACAAAAATCCAAAATAATTTTATTGCCAGTACTTAGATCGAATTTTTTAAACTCGTCATGTGCAACCAATAAGGCTACTATATCTGCTTGGTCAAATGCTGAAATAGGACTTTCTAAAACTTCATCTTTGAAAGAGGTAACATTTGGTTCAACTATTAAACATTGTTCGCCTTCAAAGTTTTGAAGAACTCTTTCTACAATATACTTTGCTGGACTTTCCCGAAGATCATCAATATTAGGTTTAAAAGCTAATCCCATTAATGCTACCTTAGGTTTGCGATTATGTGTGTTTTGGAATTTCAGAATTTCATTATTAATCTTTTCAACACACCAGAAAGCTTTGTAGTTATTAATTTCTCTTGCTCTTCCTATTAGTCGAGACTCAAGAGGATAGTGAGAAACGATAAAATATGGATCAACTGCAATACAATGCCCACCAACTCCACATCCAGGTTGCAAAATATTTACCCGTGGATGTTTATTAGCAAGTCTGATTAATTCCCAGACATTAATGTTCGCTTTATCGCATATAAATGACAACTCGTTTGCAAATGCTATTTGTACATCTCTTGAAGAGTTTTCAACTAACTTACACATCTCAGCCGTACGAGCGTTAGTTTCGAATAGGTCACCTTTTACAAATCTCTTATAGAATTGAACGGCCTTCTTAGTTGAAGTGTCATCTAAACCTCCAATAACTCTATCGTTATGCACTAGTTCGTGCATGATATTTCCAGGGAGGACTCGTTCAGGGCAGTAGGCGATGGAGATAGTATTCTCCAGTTCCGGTCTCTCGCTATAAATTAAACTTGCTATTTTTTCTGTAGTACCGACTGGGGACGTAGATTCAATAATGAATAAATCATCTTTTTTCAAAAAAGGTAAAACTGATTTAGTTGCTGCTTCAACATATGAAATGTCTGGTTCATGATTTCCTTTAAAAGGAGTTGGAACCACTATTAAATAAACTTTTGCCGAAACCGGAACTACATCGGCAACTAAATAGTTGTCATTTACTGCAGCTGAAACTATTTCTTCTAAATCAGGCTCATAAATATGAATGGATCCTGCATTAATTGTATCAACAGCTTGTTGATTAATATCAACCCCTAATACCTTAATTTTATTTTTTGCAATTAATGCTGAGGTAGGTAGCCCTATGTATCCTAAGCCAATTGTTACAACTTCTGGTTTGTACATTAATTTTTATTTATTGTTTATAAATTATTTTTAACAAAATCAACAATTCTTGCTGAAGCTTTTCCGTCTCCATAAGGATTATGTCTAGAACTCATTGACGAATAATATTCCTCATTATTAAGAAGCTTATTTGCCTCACTAACAATTTTATTCTTATCTGTTCCAACTAAAATAACAGTTCCAGCCTCTACTGCTTCTGGTCTCTCTGTTGTTTCTCGCATCACAAGAACTGGCTTCCCAAGAGACGGAGCTTCTTCTTGTATCCCACCACTATCTGTAATAATGATTTTAGATTTATTCATTAACCACACAAAAGACTCATAAGCCAATGGTTCAATCAATTTAACATTAGAAATATCTTTTAAATATTTTAATACCGGCTTTCTAACATTAGGATTCAAATGGACTGGATATACAATTTCATTATCTTTATCTTTACTTAATTCTATTAAAGCTTCACATATATTCTGAAATCCTTGTCCATGATTTTCTCTTCTATGCCCCGTAACTAGTACTACTTTCTTTGAAAAATCAATACTTTTTTCCAAAGTATCAATTGATTCATTTGTAAATCCCTCCAAAAATTGGTTACACAAAAGTAAGGCATCAATTACTGTATTACCGGTGACAACTATATGACTCTCCGCAATTGACTCTGATAACAAGTTTGTTTTTGAACCATCAGTAGGTGCAAAATGAAAATCCGCAATTTTACCTGTAAGTTGCCTGTTAATTTCTTCAGGGAAGGGCGCATGTTTATTATAGGTTCTTAATCCAGCCTCTACGTGTCCAACCTTAATTCCTTCATAAAATGCAGCAAGTGCACCAGCCATAGATGTTGTTGTATCTCCATGTACTAAAACTAAATCCGGACTATATTCTTTTAAAACAGATCTCAAACCTACTAAGATTTCAGAAGTTAAATTGTGTAAATTTTGATTAGGCTTCATTAGGTCAAGATCATAGTCAATATCAACCTTGAAAAAATCTACTACTTGATCTAACATTTCCCTATGTTGTGCTGTAACACAAACTTTTGTTTCTAAATTATTATAATTTCGGAAAGCCCGTACTACCGGTACCATTTTTATTGCCTCTGGTCTAGTACCGAATACGATTAATATTTTTTTCATGGCTTATAACTTATATTGAAAGAAAATAAACTTATTAAATGTTAGGAATTAATTATTCTAAATAGTTGAAGAAAAAAAGTTTGAATCTTAGAACTTAAGTAGCATTAATTATCTCTTTATACTTTTTTATGGCTTCATCAGGAGGTGCTATTTTGATTAAATTTCCTTTTTCAAGTAATATAACTCTACTACAGTATTCCTGAATTGTCTTTAAATTGTGGCTTACAAATATTATGGTTCTCCCTTCTAATATTGTATTTTTAAATACTACAGAAGACTTTTTCTTAAACTTTTCATCTCCTACTCCACCAAAGAACTCATCGATTAAAAGAATATCAGCCTTTGTGTTGACTGCAATTGAAAATGCCAATCGACTTTTCATCCCACTTGAGAAAAATTTAATTGGAGAATCAACAAAATCTTCTATTTCTGCAAATTCGACTATTTTTATGAATAACCCCCCTATTTCTTTAAAAGATAGGCCTATTATTGAACCATTTACATAAATATTTTCTCTTGCGCTTAGATTAGGATCAAAACCTACTCCTAGAGCAAGTCTCATAATACTTCCATTAATTTCAATTTGGGACCCTTTATTTGGTTTGTATGAGCCTAATAAAAGTCTCAATAGTGTGGACTTTCCACTTCCATTTCGTCCAACAATCCCAATGAATTCACCTTTTTTAACATTAAAAGAAATATTATTCAATGCTTTAACCTCCTTATAGTTATTTCTTCCTTTGAAGAATTCGAAAGCTTTTCTCCTAATTGAATCAGTATTTCTCTCTTTAATTCGAAATGTTTTAGATACAGATTTTACTTTTATTATGTAATCAGAGCTACTCATTATTTTACATTTTTTCAAAGTACAAATGTCCATACTTATGAAGTAAGATGTACCCAAGAACAAATGTAAAAATACTAAATACAAAGGAATATGTGAGGAAAAATAAATCTGGTGCTGAGTTCAATAGTAATGTTTCCCTTGTATTTGAAATCATCCCTAATAAAGGATTATATTTTGCAAGAGGAATAGGATCCATTATTTTTTCTGCGGAAAAAAAAATACCAGACCCCCAAAATCCAGCTAATAAAGCAATATCCCATAAGTGACTTAGGTCCTTAAGCAAACCTACTGCAACCGATAAAATCATACTTACCCCAACACATAAAACAAATAGATTAAAAAACACAAAAATGAAATAAAATGCATTTACTCCAAATCCAACTCCAATAACTAATGAAAAAAGTATGTAGATAACAATATTAAAAGAAAGGCCAAAAAAAACACTCAATACATGAGCAAAAAATAAATCAATCTTTTCAAACTGGATATTCTCTAACAGATACCTCTTGGATTTGAATACATTAATGCCTTTTTTAGAGGCCTCCGAAAAACCCATCCAAATTATAAGTCCACTAAATAAAAATAAAATAAAATTATCTTCTCGACTTTTAAAGACCTGGGTAAAGACAACATAGTAGATTAAAATTCTACAAATAGGATTAATTAATGCCCAAACAATTCCTAAAATATCATTGTAATACCGTTTTTTGAAATCAACTTGCGACAATTTCCATATCCGTTCAATACGATTATTAGAAGGTAAGTAATCAATCAATGTTCGGGAAATCATTTTTTCTATTTAATCACAAGTTAGAGGTCAAAAGTATAAAATTAAACACTACAATACTCTGAATCAAGCTAGATTTTTTACAAGTATTCTGCCTAATATTTTTAACTCATTTTTCTCGTTTCCCAATCTCATCTAACCAATCTAATATTTCTTGTACTTCATGCTTAATAATTGCATTTAGGTCTGCTTTTTTTATTTTTTCTTTGTTTTGTAGCGGTTTTAATTCTTTCATGTATATAAATGTCAGTTTATAATCTATGTTTTTAATAAATATACTTCATTTATCATTTGCTAACATTGAAAACAAGAATTAAGTTCCTGATTAAAAACATGAATATTTTTTTGAAAAAATACATTATTTTAAATCTATATCTGATGAAATTGTATTCACATGAGGTGCGACCTTCGTTGAGCATCAAATCAATTTAGGACTATGACTCGCTACACAGTTAGGCATTTTCACTAATTTTCATAATACCCACCCATAAACCTTGAGTCCACTCCGAAAAGTCACGAAACCCTAAAATGTCTCTTATGGCGATATTTCCTCTCTTCTCAATCCACTGATGCTCAGGCACGCCGACTAGTAGTCGCACAGGCATCACTGAATTTCGAAAAGAAAAAATCTCATCTAAAAAAGTTCATTTTTGGCAATCCGCTACTTTTCGGAGTGGGCTCAACCTTAGCATTTTTTCTAACATCTAACATCTTTTTTTAAATTTGTGACATGCAATTATATTGTTATATTTGCGTATACTTATACCAAATATTCCAATCTCCATAGTATTTTTCCCAAATTATCATTTTACTACTTGTAACAACTACTTGACTTTTAATGTATTAACACATTAAAAATTATTAGTATATTTGAGAACCTATTTCAATCGATTACAGACTCATGTTTAACTCTACCTATATTGTTATACCTGCTAAAGATGAAGCGATCCGTATCGGTCACGTTATCTTGAGTACCCAAGACTGCGGGTTTCACAATATCGTTGTAGTAGATGATGGCAGCTCAGACCATACCGCAGATATCGTGCACACTTGTGGTGCCACACTCGTTCAGCATCACATCAATCTAGGTCCAGGGGCCGCTACGCAGACGGGTATCGAATACGCCATCAAAGAGGGCGCAAAACAAATTGTAACTATCGATGCTGATCAACAACATTTCCCTCAGGACATCACCGCATTAGTTAAGAAACTTACAGAAGAAGATCTCGACATCGTCCTCGGCAGTCGTTTTTTAGCAAATGACAACAAGATTCCGTACACCCGTATTTTCTATAACAAGATCG
>CAZXYA010000219.1:0-13448 GCA_964644655.1 uncultured Saprospiraceae bacterium
GAGATTAGAGAATAGAGACTTGCCCATACTAAGCAGTTCCGATAACTATCTGAATGGCAACAGAACACGACCTAGAACAAGTCCCAAAAGCACGACCTACAATAAATCCTGCTCACCCGTCCGCAAGCGGTTCACAAATAATAAAAGTCGCTCTTGGACTTTTATTATTTGCTCATCCTGAAAAACCCTGTCATCTTGTCAAAATTCAATCCGATAACTCAAAATAGGAATCAAAGGCAATTGCGTCCCTCGTCGGGTAATGATTCGATTTTCGCTAGGACTATAAAATGCTCTTTGACTAAAGATATTTTCTCGATTGGTGACATTCTGTACATTTAAACTTAAAGAATGCACCACTCGTTTTTTATACCAACTATAATTAAGACCTAAATCTGCTCGCCAATAAGTTGGTAAATGTTGGCTGAAAGGGGTTTCACTTAGAATGGTTGCTTGCGCTGCCAAACTAGCGGCCTCATCAATTGGTGTGAAACGCAAAGCGCCATTCAAAATAAATTTAGCGTTGATTCCGAAGGTTCTTTTCGCCTTTTTGCCAAAGTTAAATTCTTTACCACCTATAGCCACAAAATTATAATTACTACTATATCTGGTTTGATACCATTGGTTGGTATTGGTCTGGTATTCTGATTTAAATAAAGAACCATTCAAAACAAAATAAGTATCATTGCTAAAGCCTTTTTCTAAGCTAATATCCACACCATAATTTCGACCTTTTCCGGTGCCCGTCAAACTTGGAATATCAAAAAAGACATCAAAATAATATTGATTTAATAAAGCGACATTGCTATTCGGCGCACTACTCACAGGCAGATTATCAATGCTTTGATAATAACCTTCTACTTTGAAATTTAACTTTTTGGCTAAAGCCAAATTATAGGACATAATATAATGCGTCGATTTTTGAAGTGGTAAATCTCGATTGGGTAAAATGGTTTCTCCTTGAGCGTTCTGTCTTTGCACAAAATAAGTAGATAAGGATTCTATTTTGCTATGTCTACCAATGCCTAAAGCTACTGATTGTCGAGGTGCAAATTGCCAATTTAAACCCAATCTTGGTTCGACGGAAGTATTGTCATTTAAACCAAAATGCAATAAATGCAAACCCGTATTTAAGGTTAGATTATTGGTAATATTATATTTCCATTGCAAATAACTTTGGATACTATAGGAATCGCCTTTGCTATCCAATAAGGTAATCCAATCCTCGGTGTATTCCCGCATAAAAGAACCATCAAGATTTTCAACCCAATTAAATAAGCGTTCTTCTAGTTTTAAATCATACTTTAAATGGCTAAAAACACCACCTGCTCGCAAGACATGCTTACTATTAAATTTATGGTTTAATAAAACCGAAGCTCTAGCTGATTTATCTTCAAAAAATTCTTTATAATCGTTGTCAACAATACCTTCTATAGGGAAATTCAATCGACCTTCATCATAAAATCGACCAGCATAATTGGCAGCAACAACAGTTTTTAAATAGGTTTTGTTAGATAAAGTCAACAAGTGAGATAAACCCACAATACCCGTTTGACCACTAAAAATATCACGCCGTTGGTCGCCAGCAGAAGTATAATCATCTTCGGAAACAAAATCACCACCTAAACCGAATAAATTAAAAGTCCCCGCTTGTTTGGTAGGTAAACGAACTTTAAAAGATAAATCTTGGAAATTTGGATTACCACTACCAGATTCGACAATGTTTAATCGTTCGATAATACCCAGCGTAGAATAACGATAATTAATTAAATAAGATCCATCATATCCTTTTTTAAATGGCCCTTCCACGGCAGCATTTAAGCCTAATAAACCAAGCTGTGCGGCTGCTTCGGTGGTATTATTATTACCATTTCGCAATTTAATATCAAATACACCAGACAATGCATTGCCAAATTCAGCAGGAAAAGCCCCCGCAAAAAAATCAGACGTTCCCATAGCATTGGTGCTCAACATAGAGATACCTCCACCTGCGGTGCCTGCTTCTGAAAAATGATTCGGATTGGATACTTCGATACCTTCAATACGCCATAAAATACCAGCAGGAGAATTTCCCCGCACCACTATTTCATTGGATTCATCATCTCCTGCAGAAGTTACTCCTGAAAAACCTAAGGCCATTCTAGCAGGATCATAAAAATTGGCAGGTTGCCGATTTAATTCTTCAATCGTCATAGAACGAGCTGAAATCATACTCATTTCATTTAACGCTTCATGATTATTATTACTAGCTTTGACAATCACTTCATTGAGTTGCTCAACGGATTCTTTTAATTTGATATTTAGGACAACTTCCTTAGAAGGGGTAATGACTAATTCTTCCAATTTTTGGGTTTCATAGCCTAAATATTGTACGACAAAAGATTGGCGACCTGTGGGAATATTCTCTAATTGAAATTTGCCATCAAGGTCAGTAGTCGTTCCAATAGGGGTATTTGAAATGAGTTGAATCGTTGCGCCAATCAATGGTACTTGGGCGTCTAAATCTACAATAGTGCCTCTAACGGTTTGGGTTTGGCTGAATGTGTGGCTACTCAATGCGAAGCCAATCAACAAAATTAGAATGGTCTTTCTCATGTTATCTTTTTTACAGTCGGGTGATTAAAATGGGTGATATTCACTAGATGATTTTATCAATGGTATCCCCTATAATGTGTCGAAGATATTATAAAGTTACGCTTGACTATAAAATAAATGAACATGAAAAAGGTGAAGATGGGATAAATCAGGGTGAACTTAGGGATTTTTCCGGTGTAAATGATTTGGTAAGTACCTAAGCATAATTATTCGTCATTTTTGATGAGGCTATTTTTTTGTTATGCAAGATGAGCAAACGCCGTTTGCGAACCGTTTACGGATGGGATGCATTATCTGCATAGCACCGCTACGGAGATAATTTTTAACGCAGCAGAACGGAAAAAGAGACTATCATAAAATGTGTCGATAAAGGGGAAGATATTCCAATTGGCAGAAGCTATAAAGAAAGATTAATGCAAAGATTAGCCTTGAATTAAGGAAGTTTTCTCGTACTTTGGAAATTTGATTCCTAAGACATTAATAAATCTTTATTTCATGTACGAGCATATACATCCAAGAATAGAAATCCTATTACCCAAGAAAATCATAGGCATGTCTCTAGAAACCTCTCTAATAGACAATAAAACAGTTCAGTTGTTTAAAACCTTTATGCCAAGAAAAAAAGAAGTATCAAATGTGATAAGCAAAGATGTATTCGATATTAGAGTATATTCAAGTAGCTATTATGCAAATTTCAATCCAGCGACTAATTTCACAAAATGGGCAGCAGTAGAAGTATCGATCTTTGAGCAGATACCAAATGGAATGAAAAGCATTACTTTAGAAGGTGGGCAATATGCCGTTTTTACGATAACAAGTGCAGAATCTACGCCAAGCGCTTTTCAATATATTTTTACGCAATGGTTACCGAATTCTGAATACGAGTTAGCCGATCGGCCTCATTTTGATATTTTGGGCGAGAAAACACAACAAAGAAATCCTGATGCGGAAGAGGAGATTTGGATACCTGTTCAATTTAAAGCTTAATTATTAAAAATGGCAAACTTCATTATTCATCAACATGCCAAACAATATCAATGGAAAGGCGATTGTTTTTTGTCCCTAAAATCTTTTTATAATGGAAAAGCTAACTACCAAATAGGGCAGCGCAACTATCAGGTGACAGCTACTAATTTTCTATTGCTCAACGAATGTACAGATTATCAATTAACGATAGATAGTCAACAAATAACCGAGTCTTTTTGTGTCTTTTTTGATCCAGTATTTGTCACTAAAACCATTACTGAATTAGCGGCTACAGATGAACAACTGCTAGATCTAAATGTAAAAACAGTAAATGGATGGAATTGGATAGAACGGAATTATCCACAAAAAGGATTGGTGAGGCAAATTTTACAGACGGGAAAAACAAAAATGAAACAGGGGATGTCTATCCTAGAAAAAGAAGAATTTTATTATCAACTACTATATGTTTTAATTGGCTTAAATGAAGCAACTCTATTGGAGGCTAATCAACTCGTTGCCAAAAAGAATTCTACCAGAATAGAAATATATCAGCGAATTTATCACGCTAAAGACTTTATAGATAGTCATTTTACCGAAGAGTTATCCTTAAAAAAGATTGCTCAAGTAGCTTTATTATCCGAAAATCACTTCCTCCGAAATTTTAGCCAAATTATAGGTATTAGTCCTTTTAGATATATTTCCAATTTAAGAATTGAGGAAGCAAAAAGACAAATTCTAACTACTGATAAACCGATCCAAGCAATAGCTAGGAGCTTAGGCTATGTGAGCATGAGTAATTTTAGTCATTATTTTAAAGCAAAAACTGGTTATGCGCCAAGTATTTTAAGAAAAGGTGATATATAGGAATTGAATCCTCAATTTTTGTATTTCTTTTGTAAGAAAAATCTTTCAATGAAATTGGTAAAACCTTTATCTCTAACCCTTCTTTTAATATTCACTTTTTGCACTAATAATATGATAGAGACGCTCAAAACGCATATCCAAAATAAAGATACTGCAGCTATTGAATTACTAATACAAGACCATCCTGAAATCTTAAATACTAAAGACAAAAATGGTAGCTCAGGCTTGATGTTATTGGCATATAGCAGCCTTGATATTATATTTCAAAAGGCGATTGAACTAAAAACATCCTTTACCTTTCATGAAGCTATCGTTGCTGGAAAAATGGAGGTAGTTAACAATTATCTGCAACAAATTGATATAGTGAATGCTTATTCCAATGATGGTTTTACCCCCTTAGCCTTAGCAGCCTTTTTTGATCAAACTGCTATTGCTAAAACACTATTAAAAGCAGGTGCAGACCCCAATCTAGCTGCTAATAACGGGGCAAAGGTCAATGCACTCCATGCTGCCATAGCTAAAGAAAACGAAGAACTTTGCCGCCTCTTTATTGAAAATGGAGTAGATGTTAATGCAGTACAAACGCAAAATGTTACGGCTTTGCATTCTGCGGCACATAGAGGCAATTTAAAATTGGTGAAATTACTGGTAGTAAATGAGGCAAAGATTGATTTTGTGATGGATAATGGAGATACTGCACTATTTATTGCCGAACGAGATGGACATCAGCAGGTTGTGGATTACTTAAAAAGTAAAATTGACTGAGTTTTGGCAGTAAATTTTTTGATAATCTACCCGTGGTAGGTTAGTCTTACCACGGATAGATAAAGGAACACGGTTATTCATTTTTTGAATTAAAAAGCATAGCCCAAATGCAAGCTAAAATTAGCTCGCTTTTGCTCTGTATTATATTCTGCGGTAAGCCGTCCGGGACCAATAGGCGTAATAAATCCAAGCTCTCCACCGACACCAATAATTTTGTCACTAATAGCCTCACTTATCACGCTTTCTTCATCAATAACCTGTAAAAAAGAATTGGCTTTAAACTGACCGTAATTAAAAATAGCAGCGGCAAAAATATTTGGTTTAGGCGCTAACCGCAGTTTAATACCCGAAAGGGCATAAGAAGTAACAGCTAATTCTGAATAATCTAAGCCAATAAATTCCACATGGGTTAATTCATCTGGAACAGTACGACCTAAGTAAAAAAGATTCAAAAAGTTATCTTGTTCAAAATCAATCCAGCCTGCATCATTATACCATACAATAGCAAATTGTGGGCTCACAGGAAAAACCTTTCTAAACTGGAAACGGGCAAATGTATTGAAGTCATTTAAGGTAGTTTCATTTCTAGTAATATTTTCTTTTAAATTTCCAGCAAAAGCAAATTTACCATCTAAGGAAAGATAAGATCCCTTGGTAGGAAACAACACACGGTCTTGATTATCTCTTAAAAAGCCAATTCTTGCAATCGCCTGATTGAGTGCTAAGTCTCTAGTATCTCCCTCGAATAGTTTTAAGCGTTGGGTATATCGCTCAACACCAATCCCTGCACTAGCTTTTGAATGCTGTCCAAAAGCAGTAAAAACATCCAGCGTTGTACTATAATGCGTCAATTTAAAGGATTCGTCTACATCTCCATTTTCATCATAATAAAAAGCAGGATAATGATTGAGTTTAAGTTTTAAATCTACCCCCAAATTTGCCTTAGCGTTAGAATGCACAATGTAGTCTGCTAACAACAAGGGATGTTCTGAAAATTTCACATCAGCACTTAGTTTTGCGGCCCTTAAGCCTCTACTTCTGTACGTTCCATTTAGCAATAATGCCGCTTTTAAATCACTATCATAATTGGCACTAATTTGCATGTATTTACCGCTTTCCAAATTGGCATCAATGTCTAATTCATACATTCCGTCCTCGCCTTCAAGGACTTCATAATAGGCATCTTTGATATAATTGCTACCAAATAAAACTTTGATGCGCTCTTCTACTTTCTCTATGGAAAACCCCTTTTTAGTTTGGGCATTGGCAATTTTATCAGATAGTTGACGACTCTCTTCAGAAGTACCTTTTACAAAAATATTATCAATATTAAAGGTTTCAGGAATGGTAATGCCTCTAGGGCTTAAGACTTCGTCTTCTTCATACTTGGCTAATAGCGCTAAAATTTCTGGTAATTTTTCTCTAGCTGCTTTTTCTCCTAAGGTAATTAAGGTGTCATTATTATCAAAATCTAATGCGCCAAATTTATCAATTTCAGGATGAATAAAAATATCCGCCAGTTCTTTAGACACTTCTACTGAGGATGCCAAACCATAACTACCCGATTGTTCCAGAACCGTCACAAAAGAAGACAATTCATCTTTTTTATAGAGTGGACTTGTTACATCAATGGCAATGATAATATCAGCCCCCATTGCTTTTACTTCCTCTACGGGTAAATTGCGGACAATTCCTCCATCAACCAATAATTTGCCATCAATTTCTATAGGTTCAAAAACAGAAGGAATAGACATACTTGCTCGAATGGATTTAGCCAAAGAACCTTTACCTAATACGACTGCTTCACCTGTTTCAAAATCGGCGGCGACACAGCGAAAAGGAATATCAAATTCATCAAAATCCGTAATGCCATGCACGGGTAAGGTGAGTTTGGAGAGTAGTAATCCAACTTTTTGCCCTTGCACAAAACCACCTGGCAATTTAATCCCTCCATTTTCAATATTTAATTTGAGCTGGTATCTGTCCGAAAGTAAACGTTCCCCAATAGGCAAATCTACTCGATTAATTTCATCATTAAAATAATAATTCCAATCCGTCTCTCCTGCCAGTTTTTCTAAATCTTCTACAGAATAACCAATGGCGTATAAGCCTCCAACAATACTACCAATACTGGTGCCTGTGATATAATCAGGTCGAATGCCCGCTTCTTCTAAGACTTTTAATACGCCTATTTCTGCAAGGCCTTTTGCACCTCCACCTCCAAAGGCATAGCCAATTTTAGGTCGTTTTGATTGACTCAATAAAAGAGTAGGTAATAATAAACCCAATAAGAAAAGTTGTGTAGTAAATAGTTTTTTCATGTTAATCTTCAATTTATGCGCACGAAAATAGGCATTCTCCTTAGGGACTACAATAAAAAAGCTTACTTTCGATAAGTAATTATTAAAAACTCTAGTCAACTAACTAAATTAATAGCAGCAATGAGAAAACTCGGCTTGTTTTTATTACTCGTTAATTTCATGCTAACGAATGCTTGTAATAATCCCACAGAAAAATCTACGTCCGTTACTCTAGACAAACAACAACCTAAAAATATTATTTTATTGATAGGCGACGGAATGGGCTTAACGCAGGTTTCTACCAGTTTTTATTTTAATGATCAAAAATCAAACTTTCTCCGCTTTAAAGAAATTGGCTTGCATCAAAATACGCCGATAGGCGCTAAAATTACGGATTCGGCAGCAGGGGCTACCGCATTTTCGGCGGGAGTCAAATCTTATAATGGAGCGATTGGGGTAGATAAAGATACGCAGTCAGTCGAAACCATTTTGGAGATTTTATCTCAAAAGGGCTTAAGTACGGGGGTCGTTTCTACTTCTTCTATTACCCATGCAACACCCGCTTCTTTTTATGCCCATGTTAAGTCCAGAGGAATGCAAGAAGAAATCGCACGAGAATTAATGGATTCAGAGGTTGATTTTTTTGCTGGTGGCGGTACAAAGTTTTTCTGTGAACGAAAAGATAAAGCAGACCTTTTAGAAGGCTTGAAATTAAAAGGATTTACAGTAGACACCACTAAATTAACAAAAAAAGAGTTATCAATTAACCATAAATATGCCTATCTATTGGGTCGGGATTATATGCCCAAAATGGAACAAGGGCGAGGTGATTTTTTACCTGACGCTACCCATTTAGCCTTAGATTATTTGTCTCAAGATCCCGAAGGGTTTTTCTTAATGGTGGAAGGATCACAAATAGATTGGGGCGGTCATGCCAACGATGCCAATTATATTATCGAAGAAATGAAGGATTTTGATAAAGTTATTGGCAAAGCCCTAGATTTTGCAGAAAAAGATGGGAATACTTTAGTGGTGGTAACAGCTGACCATGAAACGGGTGGATTTGCTTTATCTGCCGCCAAAGTTCGAAGACAAGATGATTATCGAGGATTAGCCCCTACCTTTTCTACGGGTGGACATACGGCTGCTTTGATTCCTGTTTTTGCTTATGGACCTGGCGCAGACCGATTTAAGGGTATTTATCAGAATCAGGCGATTTTTGGGAAGATGTTGGCTGGGGAAGTAACGAAGTAGAAAACGAGAAAATGGCGATTCTTCAATCAATTCGCATTCTTTCTTAAAATTGATTATCTTTGATATTGATATTTTATCAGTAAAATAACTTTTATGGCTTATACAGAGGAAAAATTGGTAGCCTCAATCACAAATGAGGTAATTGTATCAGATGATGATACTAGAGAAGAAGATATTTTAGATAGTGGTGGGCTATACCCGTATGATGTTAAAGATACTGATATAGACATTAGAGAAGATAACTTCACGGTATTTGAGTTAATAAGAAAAAGAAAACAAGGAAAATTAACTATTCCTAATTTTCAAAGAAATTCTGTATGGAAACATGAACAAAAGAGTCAATTTATTGAATCTATAATTTTAAATTTCCCTATACCTCCATTCTATTTTAATCAAACTATTGAAAGTCAATTAATTATAGTTGATGGTTTACAAAGAACAACTACTCTTTATGATTTTCTCAATAATGATTTTTCCCTTACAGGATTAAGAGCATTACCAGAATTAAACGGAAAATTCTTTAATGATTTAAATGACAAACAACGAATAAAAATAGAAGATAAGAAACTTAATGTCTATAAGATCATGCCTTCTGTTCCCTTGACAGTTGTTTATGATATATTTAATAGAATAAATACAGGAGGAACACCCTTAACGAGACAGGAAGTGAGGAATTGCATTTTCACAGGACAAGCAACAGAATTATTAAAATCTTTGTCTAGTGAAGATTATTTTAAGAAAGCAATTGGAGAAGGAATTTCCCCTAAGAGAATGAAAGATCAAGAAGCAATTCTTCGGTATTTGGCATTTAGAATTTTGAATTATAAAAATTATAGTGGTGATATGAGTGAATTTCTCGAAAATGCAATGCGTCGATTAAATCTTTTATCAAAAAAAGAAATAATAGAAATAAAAAAAGATTTTCGGAAAGTAATGGTATTAACTACAACTTTTTTTAAGGAGAAAAATTTTAGACTTCCAACGAAAACAACAAGAGGGCGAATAAATATTGCGATATTAGAATCTGTAGCTTATTTCTTTTCTATTAAAGATGCTAATTTTTTAATAAAGAATCGAGAAAATATAACAATAAATTATCAAAAACTACTTAAAAATAATGAATATTTATTTGCTGTGAGAACTTCAACTGGAAATAAAAATAGAGTTAAAACAAGATTTGAAAAAGCAAAAGAGATTCTAGAAAAAACACATAAATGATAACAGCAATAAGCCTCGAAAATTTTAAATGTTTTAAGGGGGAAACTCAAATGCCTACTAAGAATTTCAATTTATTAACAGGAATTAATGGTAGAGGAAAGTCTACAGCTTTACAACCCTTACTCTTAATTAAGCAATCAATTGAAATAAATGAATTTACGACTGAACTGTATCTAAATGGATTTTGTGTAGAATTAGGAAATTTTGATGATGTTAAAAATAATGAAATATCTACACATAGAAGTATAAAAATCGGGTTTAATTTTTCTGATGGATTAAAGGATTTATCATATTCTTTTGTTGAAAACATAGAAGATGAAATGAGTATACTCCTAAACCAGTTAACTTATTGGGATAGTTCAGAGGAAAAGAATATAATCTTAAACAATGAAGATTTAATAGTCAATGGTGATAAATTACTAGATTTTAAAGAAATTACAAGTCAAGTAAATAATAAAGATCTTGAACCTCAAAAAATGTTTACTGGTTTTTCTTTTGGTGATATTGAACGATTTAATACTATTCACTTTGTTTCTGCTGATAGATTAGGTCCACAAGAATTTTATTTAAAAAAATCTATTTCTAATTTTTTGTCAGTTGGTGTGAGAGGAGAAAATGTAGTAAATGTTTTATTAAAAAAGAAAAATGAACTCATAGATGATAAACTTTATATCAGCAATAGAAAAAATAATAGTAAAAAAAATATTAGTAAAGATTTAATCTCACAAACAGCTGAATGGTTAAATGAAATTTTTGACGGAGGATACTTAGATTTAAGAAATACTAAAAGTAAAATTGCTAATATTTTATTCAATACAACAGGAAAGGCACAGGATGAATACAACAAACCGTCAAATATAGGCTTCGGTTTCAGCTATGCCCTACCAATAATAATCTCAGGCTTAATCGCCAAAGAAGGCGAAATACTAATAGTAGAAAATCCAGAAGCACATCTACATCCAAGGGCACAATCCAGAATCACCAAATTTTTGGCAAAAGTCAGTCAATGTGGCGTACAAGTATTTATAGAAACGCATTCTGACCATGTTTTAAATGCTTCTCGAATTGCGGTATTGGATAAAATAATTACCAAGGAACAATTAAATATTCTGTATTTTTCTGATGATGAAAAAAATCAAGTGGTAACCATTCCAGTAAAAGAAGATGGTGGTATAGAAGATTGGCCAGATGGCTTTTTTGACCAAACGGATAAAGATTATGAACGCTTATTTGGTTTATAATTGACTAAAAACAAAATGACACTTCAACCAGTATGGAAATATTCATTAACGAAAGTTCTTTAGAGGGGCAATATCATAATCAAACAGAATTTACAGAAGGAATTAGAGGGTTTATTTCCATTTTTTCATTTGTGAAAAAGCTTAAAAACATTCAGCTTTTTAAGGACGATTTACTGATATACGAAAGTGCTATTAGCAATGAAATTTTTCAAGCTTCTTTTGATAAAATCAGAGACAAATCGCTTAAAGTGGCTTTTAGAGGAATTGTGCTGAATAAATTAAATCCAAAAAACTGGAGAACAGAACAAGTACATTCAACTGAGGATGCTTATTTTTATATACAAGGAGAAAATATAGAAGATTTTACAGGCAAAACGTTAGCTGAAATGGCTGAACGAAATTTGCAGGAAGTAAATAAAAGAAGACTTGCCATAAATTTCACCAATTCTCGTTTTCAAACATTAGCGTCTATTCCTATCTTAAAAAATTCCGAAGCAGCTACGCCTATTCCCATTGATTGCTGTGATAATAAAGAGATTTTAGAAAACTGGATAGGTAATATTGATATTACTGCAACGGAATTTTTAAAAGATACGAATCGTTTTACTTCTACCTCCAAAATATCCACCCAAGGCACTCGAATTTATCAAGAAATGGCTACTGATTATTATTGGCACTTTGATAATTTTCACGATTATATTTCTTTTGAAGTCTATGATAGACAAGGTACACATATTGGGGTTGCGGATATAGAAGGAATCATTGATTTTGAACAAGCAAAAGAAGGGCGAAGTATCAGTAATATTCTGTAAAAGTAGTCGAGCAAAACTTAAATAAATTTACTTTACACGGTACTTAAGCCATTAAAACAAAGTTGTTAACTTAAAATTTGTATGATTCCTTATCAAGAACAAAAAATAAAGGTAAATGGATAACAAAAACAATAAAAAAGACTTTACCAAATGGCTAGAAACCCTACAGCAAGAAAGCTGGCAACTAGAATTAATTATCTCTGGTTTTGCTATTTTTTTGTTATTGGGCGCTTACGAACCAATTGAAAATTGGTCTTATGAAGTAGAGCAGATTAAGTACTTAAGCCCTAGTTTTCTCGATAACTATTTAAATCTTGGCATCGTATTACTTTTTGTCACTTGGTATGTGCTAGTGGTCAATTTAATTATTCACGTTTTTCTTAGAGGGCTTTGGATAAGTACCATTGGTTTGCGGTATGTTTCGGGAGATATAGATTTTGACACCCTTAATTTCACGACAAAGTTCAATCAATTCTTACGGAAAAAAATCACTAGTTTTGACCATTATATTGAACAACTAGAAAAAGTTTGTAGCATTATTTTTGCCTTCACTTTCCTAGTTTTATTTATATTCATTTCTTTATTGCTTGCCATTTTTTTTATAGGTAGTATTCCTGTTGTGCTTGAATATTTTGGCATTGCAGAGGATAGTCTCATGACGATTTTTTTGCAACTTTCTTTGGTATTTTTAGGATTGGTCTATCTCTTAGATTTCCTTTCTCTCGGATGGTTTAAAAAACAAAAATGGCTCGCTATATTATATTATCCCATTTATCGCTTATTTAGTTTCATCACCCTCTCTTTTATCTATCGACCGCTATATTATAATTTGATTGATAATAAATTTGGCCGCAAAGTAGGTTTGCTAGTCATTCCCTATTTATTTATTGTTTTTATAGTCAGTCTTTTGAAAATAGATGTCTATGATTATATACCCACCTATAAGGCACAACAATCTTTGAATAGAAATTATTATGATGACCTTCGACCGTCAGAAAATGTTCAACTTTCAGCGAGTATTCCTTCAAAATATATTGATAATGGATTTGTAGAACTATTCCTACCGTATATTGCTAAACGACATCATTCGCCTATAGCTGAAATTTGTCCAGACTTGAAACCTGGCAATACGGGATTAATGCTTGATGATGATGATACGAAAAAGGCTTTAGACGGAGCAACAACGCTTAATTGTTTAAGTAGTTTATACCAAATCTTTATCAATGATAGTCTTAGAACCGATGCTACTTATCGGTTTTATACCCATCCTCAAAGAAAAGAAGTAGGCTTATTGACTATATTAGATGTCGCTTATTTGCCTAGAGGGGCACATCAACTTGATGTTAAATCAAAAATTAGGCTTCCTTGGAATCAATCAGATTCCTTATTTTTTAATAATAAAAGTATTATTCCATTCTGGAAAGAATAAAATATCC
>CAZXYA010000220.1:0-13388 GCA_964644655.1 uncultured Saprospiraceae bacterium
AAATTTCTACTTTTTTAGGAAATTTGCTAGTGACACACTTTATTTAACAGTCTCAGCCCCGTCATCATTCATCGTGATGGCAAAACCTTTAATTTTAAAGAGGTCTGGCAACTAATGATGTAAAATCCGCCAAATCTTAACATTTGGCATTAATTATTGGTCAATAATTCACGGTCAACCAAGTTTTCAACTCTTTTTATTTCCGCTATTGTTCGACTTATTCGACTCCTATATCATATAAAGAAGTCTTGCTTTAAAGAAACAAATTTAAAAAATCTTCATTCCTAAAAAGAGTATCAAATATAGGAGAATAGGGGTATTCAGAAGTTTCAATATTTTAACAAATAGGAAAATATTAAAAATAAAATTGCTTTGATTCAAATCTTTTTTACTTCCTTTAACATTACTATTTCAAATACTCTATCTTTTTTCACCTCATTCCAATTATAAATTTGTAAAGCTATAAGTATGCCTAGAACAACTAAATATTTTTGATACTGGTTACTATTCATAAGCAAATTTCTTATCCCATTGAAAAATCACATGATTGATAATGGGTTTTCAAGTATGATTAAATTTTTAACATAAAGATAGTTTGCTTAGGATAAAAAGACTTGTTTTCGTTCACCTTTTTTCAATGCTTGTAACTGGTTATCTAGTCAATACCATACGTTTTGTATTTATAATTTTTCCATCAAGTACTAAGGAGTAATAATAAGTTCCAGAAGAATAAGTATTAGACTTGATATTTATTTGCCCCACACCTTTTTTCTGAATTTTCAAAGTATCTAATACTTTACCATCAACCGAGGTAACCTGAATAATAGCATGCTGGATATTATGAGGCACAAAATATTCTACCATCGTGTCTACAGAAAATGGATTAGGTTGATTTTGGCTCAATTTTGGTTTTTGATTAGATAAGTTTTGGTAATCACCTTCTCTTTTATCCTGTTTAACTTTAATCAATTTATCGATTAAGAATTTTAGTTCATCTATTTCCTGCTGTTGACTTTGAACTATTAATTTTATATTATCTATTTCATCAGCCTTTTCTTCTAGATTTTCTATTACTTTCTGTTGTTCTTTAATACCTTCAATCAATACTGGAATAAGTCCATCATAATTTACAGCTTTATATCCATCTTTTTTCTTTTTTACTAGTTCAGGTAAAACCATTTCGACTTCTTGTGCTATTACCCCTAAGTGCGTTTTTTCTAAAAAGTTACGTTCATTGATGTGACTTGATTTAAATTCGTAACTAACCCCATTTAGTCTTGTAATTAATTTCAAAGGATTTTTAATCCTTTCAATCTTCGTTTTAAATCGCCTATCAGAATGAATCAGGCTTCCATTTTGGTAAATGTCTCCGTATACATCTAATTTACCGGAAGGATCGGTTGTACCTATTCCCAAACTTCCACTAGCTGACAACACCATTTTAGGAATACCTGCATTATTCCAACCATATAAAATACGATTTGTTAGAGATTTATGATCTCCATTGTTTAGCTGATAACGGGTAGGACTTATTCTTGAATCAAAGACCATTAGGGGAGAAGTATTTATAATGTCATTGGATTCAGACGTACTTGCCATAAGAACTAATGCTCCACGCGCATCAGATTCATGATGACCATTTATTAGGCCAAACAGTTGACCGTTTACATTAGTACCATTAATAAGGGAAAAATAATCTACTGGTGCATCGGTAACCCCAAGTTCTATGAAAGGCTCTCGAATACCAGATTCTACAATAATGCTAAAAGGCTGACTATAGGTAATTATATTTATTACAAATATGATTATGGATGTAGTAAGGGGAATTCTGAATAATTTCATTTATTTCTATTTTTGAATAATTATAAAATCTTACAAAAGTCTATATACTCTCTAGTTTTTTTTCTTCTTTTTTTGTGCAAAAGTTCTCATAATAACTTGTCTTTTTGCCTTAAATTCTACTTCCGTATAAGATTTCATTGTTCTACTTTGTGGAGGCAATCCTCCGTATTTTGAAGATGAAATCCAGCTATTGCATTCCCCCCAAGTACCTCTCGTAATTTTATATAACTTACCAGCTTTAAAAATTCCAGCTACATCAGTATCTCCTTGTATATTTGTCCCTGTATACCCGAAAAAATTAGTAGTAACATCCCACCAAACTCCATTCAGTTTTGTATTAGGTTTACAGTTCCCTGTACTCATCTCTATTTCACAAATTTCCCACCAGACAAATTCACAAGGTGGAACTATATCTGCTGTTGCGGATATTCCAATTGCACCTGAAACGGTCGGGTGAGGTGTTATGGTATTAAAATCAAATACTGCGCTTTCAACTGGACAACGTTCTAATTGAATCAAAGAAATATCATCAATTGCAATATCATTACCATCACCAAACTCATTCTGATCTAAAATAATTTTAATGGTAAGGGAATTTCCATACCCCCATAAGTCCAAACTTTTTGAAATTTCTTGCCACTCACATTCGTTACTAGAAACTGAAATCACTTCCGTAATATCCCCAAATAGCATTGAGAACTGTACCTCTATTTTAGGAGTAACATTGAACCCGCATTGGTCTAAATTCTTTACCTTCATGCAAAACTTATATCCTTTCCAGTCTTCAATATCTATAGTTTGTTCCCATATGATTTTTGTCGGAGGAATTGTATTTGATAAGTCCGGAGGAAAATTTCCACCACCATTTTCACCATTAACAATTAAAAAATTTCCAGAAGCCTCTATACATGGAGAAGCGGCTTCAATATCCCACGTAGGACTAATAATTCCAGCTTGGCTACCGTTAAGCACTCCATATTGTCCAGGACCAATAGATGATAATGATGTAATTGAGTGAAACAAAAACTCATTACTGAATCCAGAATTTCCGTCATCAAAACTACCATTAGCAATAAGGTTCTCTCCTGAACAACAGAAAGGTCTAGTTCCTTTACAATTAAAAAAAGTCAAACTAGTCCCTTCATTAGCGGAAAGAATCACTTGTTGTGTTCCGCTTTCTGATACACTAGGATACCATCCTGACTGCTCTACTTCATTGACAGTATAAGTACCTGCAGATAATCCATTAAAAACAGTTTCCCCAAATTCATTGGTCGTTTGTGTCTGGATTACTTCGCCACTTTCATTCTGTAAATTGAATGTCCAACCTTCTCCAGCTTCATCTGTTTGGTCAAATTGTCCATTACAATTTTTTGTCTCTAGTATTTTTTGAACTGTAATAAAGCCTGTGTTAGCACAGCAAAAAACTGAGCCGTTCAATAGTGTTACTTGGTTACTAAGATTGGTAATTGTTCCGAAAACAGAAAATCCTGTCGCTCGCCCCCAGTTATTCCTCAAATGAAATTCGATATAGTAACTACCTATTGGTAGGGACAGGTCTATATTAAATACTACATCACTTCCATGTGCTTCATCTACAGTTGCTTGACTAAATAGAAGTTCTCCCTCTGAATTATATAGATTGATACTACCTTGGTCATCTGCTCTCATTATTCCTGATATTCTAAATCTTGAATCATCACAAACACAAAAGCTTCTCCTAAATCTCCAAGGTTGGTTACCAATTACATTATTATCACTTAATCCACTATTATCAATAGAAGATAATATACCAGCTTCACTAATAGCATTCCATGTAGAACTACCTTCATACGGACTTATCACATGTGCATCTGGAATATTTACATCATAAACGGTAGTTCCCTCTAAAGGTGGATAATTCAATAATTGCCAGGCAGGGTCTATACTTCCAACAGGAAGCACCTCCCCCGTATTAGGATTAATACCAGTACTAAAATTAAGACTCATAGAAGCTGGGCAGTTATTAGCTGCACATAGGTTCTTCACTTTAGCCTTTTTTTGCCCTAATAAAAGGAAAGAAGGTAAAAGTAATAATACAAAAATCAATTTTTTCATTTTAAATGAATTAAATGGTTCGTAAATTGGGTATTCTTATTGTGACTTTTCCGAAATAGTATTTAGAAAAAAACATAAAAGTGGCTAGCTATATTTAGCTTAATTAGCTAAATACAGTCCAAATTTAGTGGTCTAATTTCCTTAAATTATTATACTACAAAGTTAATTAACAAGACGTATAACTAAAGTTACCTATATTTACAATCCGAGCAAAAGAACACTTGTTTCTCACTATTCCCTCTAAGTATTTGGGTCGCTTGAATTCGATTATTCACCTGCAGTTTTCTAAAAATTTTATGCAGATGCTGTCTTACACCACCTGTGGTAATATCTAATCTATCGGCAATTATTCGATAAGGTAGTCCTTCATCTAAAAGCGTTAAAATTTCAAGCTGCCTATCAGTCAATTTTTCTAAAGCAGTAGATTTGTATTGCTTGATTTCCCGAAAACTGCCCAATACTTTTTTAGCAATAGCTCTGCTCATTGGAGCTCCTCCCTTTCTAACTTCCGTTATGGCAGTTAAGATTTTAGAAAAAGAATCACTTTTTAAAATATAGCCATCTGCTCCTATTTTAAGCGCCTCAAAAATTTTTTTATCCTTTTCAAATATGGTGTAAATGAGGATATTAATCTCAGGATAAAGCAATTTTAATTGTTTAGTACATTCAATCCCATTCATTTTAGGCATATCTATATCCATAATAATAACTTCTGGCTTATCTTCCAAAAGAATGATTTTGCTTAAAGCTGTTTCTCCATTATCAAAAGTTCCTACACAATAAAAACCTGCTGTTTCCTCAAAATTATTTTGCAATAATTCGCGAATTTCTTGGTCATCTTCAACGATAGCTACTCTAATCATTTTTTATTTTTTTATTGAACTAAGATTTTTCATAAGGAATCAATATGGTAATAATCGTTCCATGAGCACTATCAAACTGAATGGTCCCTCCTATATCTTTAATTCGTTTTTTAATATTAGGAATGCCCTTACCTGTACCTTTTGGCGCATCATTGGGATTAAAACCGATGCCGTCATCTTTAATAATTAAACTCAGGTATTTCTTTTTAAATTGTATCCGTATATCCACCTTAGAGGCTTTAGCATGCTTATAGGTATTATTTAGTATTTCTTGAAAAGCATAAATCAAGTTTTGACGAAAAAGTCCACTTACTTTTTTATATGGAAATTTTTTATCTATTGAAAAGTTACATTGTAGCGGACTTTCTTCCAAAAAACTATAGGCTTCTTCCTGCATGCGGATGATTAAGCTTTCAAGGTTATCATATTCTGTATTGGTTACCCAAATAATATCCTGTAATTGTTTATGTAATCCTCCTATTCTTCGAAGAATAAATCCAAAATTTGTTTCCTCCTCAAGCAATCCAGTTTTTCTCAGCAACTGTTCTAACTTCATTTTTATTTTTGATATTTCAGTTCCCATCCCATCATGTAAATCTGAAGCTATTCGGTCTCTTTCTACTTCTTGTGCCAACTTTTTATCAAGAGCTCTTTGAAGTTTGTGAGCATGATAAATTTGATTTCCTTTTACAACAATAGTTAGAAAACAAAAAGAAAAAAGTATCTTCGCCCAATTCGTTTGCCACCAAGGAGGCAAGATACTAAAATCATAATATGTACTTTCACTCCAGTAACCATCTTCGTTCTGTGCTTGTACTTCAAATTCATAATCACCAGCCATCAATGTAGGATAGTTTACAGTCAAATTTTTTGTGTATTGCCAATTATCGGCTTTATATAATCTATACCGGTAAGGAACCTGACCAAACATATTATAATTTATGCCTAAGAAATTAAAACTAAAACTATTCTCTGTATAAGTAAACAAAGTTTTAAGAGGTGTTATTAAGGCTTTCTGATTAACCTTAATTTCTTGTAAAATAGGTTTAGGTGCAATTCGATTTTCTGGATGCTCCTGAAATTTGACCAATCCTCCCCCTGTACATAGCCATAGTTGGTCTTTTTGGGATTTGATTTGATAAACTTCATTGGAAGGTAAACCTGTAGTCATGGTAAATTGTCTAACTTTTATATCCTCCATAGAATTGAAAGATACTTTATTAAGACCATTTAGCGTACCTATCCAAATTGTATTGTTATGATCAACATGAATATCCTCAATCATATTAGAAACCAATCCATTCTCATCGGTCAATTGGGTTAATTGGTTATCTTTCCAAAGAATAACACCATAGCCCTTGGTACCAAAAACTAGCGTACTATCCATTAATTCGTCTATAGCCTCCACTCGATGATTAAAAAGTGGGTGTTTAATATTTGGTGAATGAAATTTATTATCTTTGAATTCAAAAAGACCTTCAGATGTACCTATCCAAAGCTTCTTGCTTTGTTTACTAACCAACATACCTTCTATCCGACTTTCAGAATATACATGTATAGCTGAATCTTTCTTTAAATTAAAAAAATAGAGTCCATTTCTTCGACCTCCAACTAAATTACCATCTTTGTTTAATTGAAGGTTTTTTAATGTTTTAGATTGTACTTTAATAATTTTTTTTAAAATGGTATTCCAAACTACAGGAGTAATCCATCTACTCTCTTTCCAATAGAAACTACCAGTCCAAATTATATCTCTTGCTCTATCATAAAATAAATCGTTTTCGCCAAAATCTAAGGGAGGTTTGTATTTTTTTAAAATTTTATTTTGATTTACATCAATGAGAAAGATATCGCCGTTTTTACATCTAGCAAATAGTTCAGAATTGTTTTTAAAAGCTACAGAATTCACAAAATCATTTGATAACCCAAAACGGTTATTATAATTAAGAACAGAGCTATTATTACAATAGAAAATACCTGAATCTATAGTTGTTACCCAAATTCCATTTTTAGAATCTATTCTAAAATTGGATACAAATCTATTCGGCAAATAATGTTCAAATACTCCTTTTTCTAAATCCTGTATAGTGCTATATTTTCTTAATCCCTTTTCTCTACAGAACCAAATTGTCCCTTTCTTATCCTCAATAATTTCAATTGTGTTTCCATTAAACGGGATTTGCCAGATTATTTTTTCATCATATATACAACTCAAAGTACCATGATTGAGTAATAAAATATGCCCTGTAGATAGCATAGTTCCTCCATATCCCCCCGATACATTTTTTAAAAAAGGCAACACATATTCCTTACAAGTTGTATCTATGCAAACCTCTAAGTAATTTTGTTTCAAAACACTTTCCTGATAATATTTTTCATAATCTGAAGCATTTCCATTAGTAACAAAAGCGAAAAAAGCGGGTAAATTATTCTGCTTTTTCAAAAAAAATGTAATAGGTAATTTACTAGAATAAACCGTATCATCCCCAAAATTATCAATTTTTAAAACGCCTAAATTATCTATTTCTACCCAAACATTTTCCTCCTTATCAATTGTTTTCAGGTAACTATTCGCCTTTCCTTTATTGTGTTTTAGTAGGACATCATTATAAGTATAAGGTATTATTTTGTTGTCTTCATAAATAAATAATTCTCCAAACATGGTTCCAAACCAAATTCGCCCGTGTGTATCTTCCTGTATTTCAAAAACTACATTATTCCATAAGCCCTCTTGTGCTCCAAAAGTTTTAAATTCGTAACCATCGAAGCGAGCTACTCCGTTATCTGTCCCAAACCACATATAACCTTCACTATCTTCAAGTACACAATAAACTTCTGGACTAGGGAAGCCATGTTCGGTAGAGTAATTCCGAAAATATGGTTGTGGGTTTTGTTGTGCAGATAGAGTTATTATCTGAATTTGACCAAGCAACCAAATAATCAATATTTTAAGAATTAGTTTCATTTAGGGTTTTTAATTGATAGTGTCAAATAATTGAATATTGTTTAAACACAATACAAAATACGGATTAAATATAGATAACTAAAGTTATACGATTCTATTAGGCTTTCATAATCCGATTTTCGACTTAATAAAATCTCAGAAACAAAGCCAATTTCTTTCGATTTGCAGCCCCGTTATGGTTTTCCTTTTTCGATTTACTCAATAAGACAACTGTAACGTCGATACTAGAAGACCAGTCAGTATTAATAAAACGATAAACCAATCATCTTAATTAGACGATGGCTGCGGACACAGAAAACCTTATCTTATCTCTATGCTTGGAAAGAGGTTCACAACCCTAGTTTTAAAGTATCCCAAAAAGGATACTTTTAGAATAGGAAAATAAATTAGCTTCTTTTTTATAGAAATAAAAAAATGAGTATTTTAGCCGCTTTATTTTAAACAATCAACCAAAAAAATGAAAGTCAAAAGTTTTTTTACCTTCCTTTCAATTAGTATTTCCGTTTTGGTCCATGCCCAATTTATTAATTTTTCAGATTTGGCTGCGCTTCCCAAGGCTCGAGGTGCCGTAAGTTCAGCAAATGATGGCGAAAATCTTTATGTGGCCAATGGATATGGTGCTAATGTCGATTGTGGCTCAGAAATTTTCAAATATAATATAGCTACCAATAAGTGGTCTACCTTGACGGATGCTACCATTCCAAAGATATTTGGGACTGCGGCTATTATTGATCAAAAATTATATGTGCTAAATGGTCAGTTGTTAGACGGTAGGTGCAATAATACGGTTGAAGTAATTGATCTAAAGGATGGGTCTATTTCTTACACGACGGATCATCCACTTCCTGCAAGAGCAGCAGGTATTGCTACTTGGAATGGAAAAATATATGCTTTTGGCGGTTCTGTCGGACCAAATACCTTTTCCAATAAATTATTTGAATTTGACCCAGTATCAGCGATTTGGAAGGCCCTAGCAAATATGCCATTTGGTGCGGAAACAAAAGGGGAAATAGTTAATGGAAAATTATATGTTTTCGGAGGATTTAATGGCAAGCCACTAAATAAATTGGCGATTTATGATATAGCAACCAATACTTGGGAAAATTGGGTAAAAATGCCTGTCGCTGTCTCTGCGAATGCTACTGCCATAATAGGAGATAAAATCTATCTGACAGGGGATTATGTCAACTTAAATTCTTTGATTAAATTTGAAACTAAAGATAGAAGTTTTACCCTACTATCTGACCATAATTTAAAATCTAGAAGACATTGTGCTGCTGAAAGCCTCAATGGACGACTATTTGTCATGGGAGGGAATGTAACTAGTAAAACTAAAAGTGCTATTTCAAGTGTTCAAGTAGTTGCCTTTTGGGATGGGAAGACGATAAGGCCTTAATAGGCACAGTCTACTAATTAATATATAAATTAGGCACTTTAAAGATTCTGTGTGAAATGTAAATAAGCAAAATAGTTAAAAAATTAACGGCTAGTAAAACCTTAACAAATCCAATGGAATAAAATGTTTCCCCATAAAGAAAAAATAAAAATATATTGGTTGTTATGACACCAAATAAATATACATTAAATTGATTTAGTGCTATCTGCTTACGATAAATAATATTTATCATTATTAAACCTAACAAATAATATATAGCATAATAGAAGTAAAGTAATGTTGCCAATGCCAAAGGCATCAATATTTCTAATTTACTATCTGGGTAAATAATCAAGAATAAGAGCAAAAATCCAATAAAGTAAATTACTGTCAAGGTAAAAAAGACTTTAGCATTCCTTACCATTAGTTTTTTAAACATTATCTTAGTAGCCTGTCCAGTTAATAGTGACGGGTAGATTTTGTCATAAAATTTGTCGAGAACAAGGCAAAATTTCTTTGCATAGCCGTCGCTACGGAAATAAATTTTAACGAAGTTATCGGCAATATTTTATCAAAAGATACCGACAGTATTAACTGGACAGACTACTTAGTTTGATTTTATGAGATAGTTTATTAGAGCACTCACTAGCAAATTTAAGATTTCCTCTTTAACTTTTCCCCAATCTAGGTAGAGGTATAAAAGGTTTTAGTAATTCCCCCTCATTATAGTGTAACAAAAAATTTTTGATATTTCGCCTCGCCGCCTCCCGACTAAAGTTCCCCTTCGGCGGGACAAGTAGCGGCGGCTCGGCGGGGGATTTTTAAGGGTGAGTAAATCTAGGTTTTCCAATGGAAAACCTAGATTTATTCACCCTTAATATCCTTTTTAAGAGCAGCATAGCTGCGTTCGGGGGGCACGTAAAAATGATAATAAATTTATGTTACACTATATTCATTCATTAGCACAAAAAGTTATCTTTGCAGCTAAAATAAATAAAAATGAAAAAACCTTCGATAAAAATAAGGTCGCCACATTTAGAGGGTGCAGAAGTAGCTTGGTTTGCTCCATTATGTAATGGGGATGATGAATTTTTGGGACATCACGACATTCGTTATAAAAGTGATTGGGCGAATACCTCCAATGTGTTATTAACGGCAGATCGTTTAGGATACCGCAATATCTTATGTCCTTCTTCCTATCAAGTTGGGCAGGATACGCTAACTTTTGCTTCCGCAATTGCTCCTTTGACTTCTAATATAAATATCTTGACGGCGATTCGTTGCGGGGAAGTACATCCTCCAATGTTAGGTAGGGCTATTGCTACGCTGGATCATATTTTAAAAGGAAGATTGACCATTAACATTATTTCTTCTGATTTGCCCGGCACCAAGTTAGCATCTGCCGAGCGTTATCAGCGGTCTAGGGAAGTCATTGAAATTTTAAAGCAGGGTTGGACGCAAGATCATATCAATTTTAAGGGGGATTTCTATAATATTCAATTAGATACAACTGCCCCACTTAAAACTTATCAGCAAAATGGAGGACCATTATTATATTTTGGTGGTTATTCTCCGCCTGCCGTAGATTTATGTGCAGAACATTGTGATGTTTATTTGATGTGGCCAGAAACAGAAGAAAGGCTGCAAGCCTTGATGCAAAACATGAGTGATAGAGCCGCAGGATATGGTCGAACGGTTGATTTTGGTTTGAGAGTACATGTTATTGTTAGAGAAACAGAGGCAGCCGCTCGGGCCGCCGCAAGGCAACTGATGTATTATGTGGATGACGAAAAAGGCAAGGAAATTAGAGAAAGAGCTTTAGATGCGCATTCTTATGGCGTATCAAGACAAGCAGAAATGAGAAAAATAGCTAAAGATGATGGTTTTGCAGAAACTCATTTATGGACGGGAATCGGTCGAGCTAGGTCGGGTTGTGGTGCTGCCATTGTAGGGAATCCTGACCAAGTATTGGCAAAAATCCAACGATATATGGAGATGGGGATTCGAGCTTTTATTTTTTCTGGCTACCCACATGCAAGTGAATGTAAATTGTTTGCCAATTATGTCTTACCAAAAATTAAGACTTTCTCCATGCCTGAAGTACAAGGCAGAATACCTAACTTAGCACCTGATACGCCATTAGCGGCTGGTATTCGTTCTTAATTTTTTTGTCGGCTGTTCAAAATGGGGAATAAAGTTCCCTCGAAAATCAGAAATCTTACCTGCCTGCCGGCAGGCAGGAATCATACATCTTACATCATAAATCTGTTAATTCTGAACTATCTACCTAGTAAGTAATCACGAAATAATAAATTAAGCATCTAGCATCCGTTGGATATTAAATCCGTTGGGAAATCAAATAGTAATTGTGCAAGTTATTTTTTATCCGCTACTAAATCAATAAAACAAGGTGGATTTAAGATGTATGATTTTCTCCAAAACAAATTCCTAACAATCGCTTAATCAATTCTCAAAACGAAAATCTATGTTAGACCTAGGAATTGTCATTGTTTACTTTATAGCTATCTTTTTGACGGCCATTGCAGGAAGGGTCAAAAAAGAAGCGACCATAGAAGAATATTTTTTAAGCTCCCGAAATCTCCGTTGGCCGTCTATTGCACTATCCAGTATTGCGACTAATATTAACGGCTATCAGTTTTTGGGGATGATGGGTTCCGCCTATTTATATGGTTTGGCACAAGCGAGTTTAGAAATCAATGCCGTACAAGGGATATTGATGGCCGCTTTTATCTTTGTCCCTCTATTTTTGAAAGAACGGGTTATTACAGTTACGCAATATATACAAAAACGCTTGGGGAAAACCGTAGGGCTTTTTTATAGCTTAGCGAACTTACTTATTTTTTCTACTATTACCCTTGGGGCAGCCCTTTTCTGGGGCGCCTATGCCGCTGACTTAGTTTTTGCGGATTATTTATCGGTGATTAGTGAAGACCGAATTACTCGGATTAGCGTCATTGTCGTTGGCTTAGGTGTTTTTTCGGCCATTTATACCTACATGGGTGGTCTGAATGCGGTGGTCAAAACCGATATTATTCAATTTACCATTCTATTAGTTGGTGGCTTTGTAGTGCTTTTTGTCGCCATTCATCATCTTGGTGGCTGGCGTCAATTATATGAAAAGACTCCGCAACTGATGCACTTATATCTCCCTGCGGACCATCCTACCCTACCGTGGATACATATTTTTGGTTTATTTTTACTAAACATCAATTATTGGTGTGCCAATCAAACCATTATGCAGCGATCACTAGCTGCCAAAAGTCTTCGCCATGCTCAAATCGGTTTGATGACAGGGGGCGTGATGAAATATGTAATGGCGGTATTAATTGTGATTCCGGGCATTGCTCTATTTGGTATTTTAGGAGAAAAAGGCTTGACCGAACCTGATATGGCATTTCCTTATTTAGTCAAAACTTATTTACCTACTGGTGCAAAAGGCATTATTCTTTGTGCCTTATTTGCCTCTTTGATGAGTACAGTCGATTCTACTTTTAATTCGTTGGCAACCCTTTGGTCTATTGACATTTATAAAGGTTATATCAATAAAACTGCTACAGATACAGAAGTGGTAAAAGCGGGAAAAAATACCATTTTAGTTACTTTGATAACGGGAATAACGATGGGGCTGGTTTTATTGTATGTGAAATTTGAAAATCCAGAGGCTGCCTTTACCCATACCTTAAATGAATTGCGTTATTATATTAATTGTGGGATTGTGGTCTTGATTTGTACAGCTGCTTTTATGGTCCTACCAAACAAGCGGGCAACCCTTATTGCCTTTTTAAGTACCGTTCCACTACACTTAATTATTATTTATTTGTTCCCAGAGATGAATTATTTTGTGCGGGCAATGTGGGTGATTTTAATAGCGATGGGTGGGGCAATGATAGCAAGTGCTAAAAATGGTTTCCGTTCTTTGGAGCAATTAATACAATATGATTCGCCAAGAATTTTGCAATTTGGAGGTTTGCTTTTGTTGTCTTTGGTTGCTATACATATTGTTTTTCAGTAGTGCATAGCATAACCACAACGACTTGTCATTTTTTACCACATAGATACAAAGTTCACATAGTCCACATAGTTTTTTGACGAGTATAGCTTAAAAGGGTCAGCAAAATTAGAAGTTTTATAAGAAAATCCTATATAACTTAATTACAGTCTACTCTACCCTACTAAAATTATTTCAGTGTTTTCGCCGCGGCGAAAACAGGGGGTTTTTTGAGGG
>CAZXYA010000221.1:0-13250 GCA_964644655.1 uncultured Saprospiraceae bacterium
AGTCTTCTGAAATCAACACAACGCATTATGATTGCCCCTAATTTGTCTCACACTCAATAACTTTAGAAAGAATTTTTGTATAATAGTCTTTATTCTAAAAGGCTTAGTGCTTCCAGAATTTGAAGTTTCTGGAAGCACTCTCCGTACGATTTTTTAGAATAAACACTAATCAAGATAAAAACTAAAAAATGAAAAAACTAGCATTACTTACCTTAATCCTCTTAATGAACTTATCAATTTACGGACAAAACGAAATAGTTGGACAATGGAATGGTGTTTTAAAAGTCCAAGGCATTCAGTTGAGATTAGTATTTAATATCAATGCTGCCGAAAATGGCTATACTTCCACGATGGATAGTCCTGACCAAGGGGCTACAGGCATCCCTGTTACAACAACGACTTTCGAAAATTCCACCTTAAAATTAAGTATCTTAAATGCAGGCATTGAGTATGAAGGCGTTTTAGATGAAGCAAATAATATCGTAGGCAATTTTAAACAAGCGGGGCAGTCTTTTCCTTTAAACTTATCAAAAGAAGCAATCGAAAAAGCATCACTTATCCGTCCACAAGAACCGACAAAACCTTATCCGTATTACGCTGAGGAAGTTTCTTTTACCAATACGACCGACTCTATTACTCTTTCAGGCACTTTAACCTTACCATCGGAGGAAGGTAAATTTCCAGTTGTGGTTATGATTACAGGTAGTGGTCCTCAAAATAGAGATGAAGAATTATTAGGACATAAACCCTTTTTGGTCATTGCAGATCATTTGACCAAAAAAGGAATTGGTGTATTGCGGTTTGATGATCGAGGCGTGGCTCAATCTACGGGTGATTTCAAAACCGCCACGTCAAGTGATTTCGCTACGGATGTTCGGAGTGCCGTTGATTATCTCCTCACCCGCAAAGAAGTAGATTCGGAAAATATAGGATTGGTCGGGCATAGCGAAGGTGGTTTAATTGCCCCAATGGTGGCATCTGAATCTAAAGACATTGCTTTTATTGTGCTTTTGGCAGGAACTGGAATTTTAGGCTATGATATTCTATTACAACAAACAGAACTGATTAATGCCGCCAATGGTAAGGAGGCGTCCGCTTTAAAAACAGAGTTAGCTTTTCTTAAAGGGGCCTTGGATATTGTGGTACAAGATCAGGATATAGCAACACTTAAACCCTTATTAAGAGATTATTTTCAAAAAGGATATGAGGAGCAACCTTCCCTCTTACCAGAAGGTATGCAGGCAGAAGTTTTAATAAAAAGTAGTGTCAATCAATTAGCCAGCCCGTGGATGCAATACTTTATCAGCTATGATCCAGCTGGTAGTTTAAGGACTGTAAAATGCCCTGTCTTAGCCATTAATGGGGAAAAAGATTTACAAGTTCCTTCAAAGATAAATCTATCCTCGATAGAAAAATACCTAAAAGAAGGAGGCAATACGAACGTAACCATAAAAGAATTGCCCAACTTAAATCATCTTTTTCAAGAATCGACCACAGGTTCACCTACTGAATATGCAATTATTGAGCAGACCTTTTCGCCTACGGCTTTATTAACAGTCTCGGATTGGATATTGGGGCAGATTAAAATTAAATAAAAATCTACGCTAATGGTCACAAATTCAAATCTTCATTACACCATTATTAAAGGTATTATAAATAAAGGGTATGCGCCCAGTATTGCCGCTCTTTCTAAGGAAATGGAGGTAGCGGAAACAGCAATTATCAAAGGGCTTTACGAATTAGAAGCCTATCATGGTATTGTTTTACATCCGAATGAGCCAAAAATTTGGGTCATTCATCCATTTTCTTTAGCACCTACCAATTTTTATGTGCAATCTAAAAGTGGAGAATGGTGGGGCAACTGTGCCTGGTGTTCTTTAGGAATAGCTGCCTTACTCAAAGAAGATGTTAAGATTACGACAACTATTGGAGGGCAAACAAAGCAAATAGCAATCAATATTGTCAATGGTGAAATTGTAGAAAAAGCGTATTATATACATTTTCCAATCTCCATGAAAAAGGCCTGGGATAATGTAATTTATACCTGTAGTAATATGCTGATTTTTGAAGAAGAACAACAAGTAGATAAATGGGCCAAACAACATCAAATTCCTAAAGGAGATGTACAACCCATTGAAAAAATTTGGCATTTTTCAAAAAAGTGGTACGGTAATCATTTAGATCAGGATTGGAAAAAATGGACTATTGGAGAAGCTAAAAAAATGTTTCAAGAATTTGAGCTAAGGCATGATATTTGGGATTTAGAAGACTCGTCACAACGGTTTTAAAGGATAAAATATGAAAATAGAATTCTGGACCATCGGAAAGACTAATGAAGCGTATTTAAAAGAGGGCATGGCTATTTTTCAAAAGCGGATTCAACGTTATTTAAAACTGGAAACAGTCTTAATTACTGATGTAAAAAATGCAAAGAACTTAACCCCAAAACAGGTCAAAGAAAAGGAAGGAGCAAAAATATTAGCAAAGCTAAATTCAGGTGACTTTCTGATTTTATTAGATGAAAAAGGCAAACAATTTAATTCGGTGCAATTTGCTCATTATATCGAAAAGCAGTTGCATCAATCACATCATCGCATCATCTTTTTAATCGGTGGTGCTTACGGTTTTTCGCCTGCCATTTATGCTAGGGCTAATCAAAAATTAGGTTTATCAGCCATGACTTTTTCTCATCAAATGGTTCGGCTTTTCTTTTTGGAACAATTTTATCGAGCTATGACTATTTTGCGCAATGAGCCTTATCATAATTTGTAGAGTTTTATAGGTGGTGTAAAGGTTCAAGGGTTCACAGGGCTGCAATTTGCTCCCTTTATACCTCTAAAATCACCTAGTAATTTCCAAAAAACCACTAATCGTCTCCCCTTCTCCCGTTTCAAATAAATAAAAATAAGTACCATCAGGTAATAGGGAATTTTCTCTCCCCCAATTACCACTCCATTCATTTTTATAGCCTGGCTGTTCGAAGACCATATTGCCCCAACGGTTAAAAATTTGCACTTTATTATTCGGATAATCTTCTATACCATCAATTTGAAAAACATCGTTGATGCCATCCCCATTAGGAGATAAAGCATTAAAGATTGTAAAACTGCGTTCGCTAATACAATCTACAAAAACAGCTACGTTCGCCGTATCACAGATATTTTCAAAGCAGATAGCATATTGAAAGGTATCTGGTACTTCTTCATCACAATAATCAGTCATCGGTGTATATTGAATTGTTCCATCTAAATTGAAGGTGGCAATCCCATTATCTGGTAAACTGACTAGAAACATATCATCCAAAGTAGTAAAAATATCATTTCCTAAAGCATTAAATACAATGGGCGAATTAATAGAGGTACGGGCAGAATCATCCACCGCAGCAAAGGTTGGTGCTAATGTGCAAGGAATAAAAATGCTTACCATAGCCGTATCACATATACTATCTAAACAAATCGTATATTGAAAAATATCTGGATTTATATCGTCGCAAAAATCCAAATTAGGGGCATAATTAATCGTTCCATCCAAATTAAAAGAAGCCATACCGTTCATTGGTGTATTTACTAAATACATTGTATCAATTGATGCAAAAATATCGTTCGCTAAGGGGTCAAATACAATCGCTTCATTAATGCTTGTTTGCTCCATATCATCTATGGCAGCAAAATTTGGTGGTGGCAAATCTCCGCTAGTGACGATAACAACCAAGGTAATCGTATCACAAAATCCGAAAACATCACATATTTCTATACAAGCGGTATCCAAGCCTAATTCAATGCCTGTATAGTCGATACAACCTGTCACTCCATCAATCGAAAGCATTGCCATTTCCCCATTTTTTTCGGGACAGAGGTCTTGTACAGATTGAAAAGGACTCGGTAAGCCTGCTAGTTCTATACAAGATCGCCCATCATCATTCACTTCAATCGTATCTCGAATGACCAAATTTTCATCACAGACAGGCGCATTAATGGCTATCAATACCGTATCCAAACAATTTTCACTATTGGTAAAAATGAGTTGATGCGTTTTAGGAGCGGCAAAATTAAGGGTACTACCATTTCCATTATCACAGGATGCTACTACCCCTGAGAATGCAGTACCATTATCAGTAATACCGTAGGTCAATATAGAATCGTAGTTCACAGACACACAAATTTCAAAAGATTGGCAATCCATTACTGCTATAGCAAAGGTGTCTATCTCAATAAAAGAACGACAATTGCTAGGCAATGGGCTAATATTTATGCGAAGTGTAAACTGAATATTCACGCCATTTTTATCCATAATACTATAGCAAAAATCATCCGTTCCCTCTTGCATACCTTCAATAGTTAAGTCACTAGTTGTGGTTTCTAAATTGACAGTCGCATTCCCATCTGATAATTCAGGACATTGGTTAGGAGAAATAATTAAACTATCCCCAAACAGATCTATCAAGGAAAGCGTTGCACTTCTTCCTTCTACTATTTCAATAGTAATCAAAGTATCTCTGGAAATGACATCACTACAAGGCTGATTAATTTGTAAAGTATCTGAACAGGCGCTCCTATTGTCTACTAAAATCAATTCATGATTACCGGGAGGAAAAACTACCAAACTACCTGTTGGGGTCAAATTTGTATTTAAATCTAAAGTAGTAGTAGAGGTTGTTCTAGGAGTCCGAATCGTCATTTCTCCATATTGGTTAGCAGGTAAACCACCTTGAATGATTAGAATATCACTATTCAATACCCAATTTCCAACAGGATCCCAAGTATTCATAGAGTCTACTAAAGCTTCTATATCCTCAAATCCTCCAGAAAAAGTTTGTCCATTAACGGGCCACTCATCTAAAACATAAGGGCCTAAATCTCCTCTTCCTGGCAAAGTAAAATAGGTATAAGCAAAAAAGGTATCAAATCGGCAACCCGTTATGCGCCCCATAAAGTCTGCTCCATTCAAAAACAATGAATAATTAATCATGCTGTCCAATGGAATTGGCAAACAAATTTCTCCCTCAGCAAAACAGCTAATGGTATCCATGTTAATATTTTGACCTAGCGTATCTAGAAGTCCCAATTGACAAGCTTGTACTGCGATAACTGCGGAGGCCGTTTGCATACATCCTTTATTATCAGTAATGCTTAGGTCAAAGATGCCGCTTGCTAAATTAGCCAACGAAGATTCGGTACTACCAGTACTCCAAGCATAGGTATAAGGCATCATTCCACCAGAAACATTGGCATTAATGGCCCTCAATCCATCATCCACAATTAACTCTATTACGATTGGATTGGGATCTGGCAATAAAGTACTTACTGCCATAAAACAACCATTCGCATCTGTCACCGTTACCATATAATTTCCTGTAGGAATATTATCTAAAAGAGCGGTCGTATCGCCAGTTTCCCATAAAAAAGTATAGGGGGCTTCGCCAGACATTGGAAAAATCCTTAATGCACCTGTGCTATCTCCCACACAATCGGGGGAACGCATATCCAACATCACATCTATTACTGGGCAATCCTGAAAGTCAATGGTAACCGTCTGCAATTGTTCGCAACCATTCGCATCTTCGACTGCCAAAGCATAAGTACCGGGCAATAAATCGGTCTGTAAAGAATCAGTTGAGCCATTACTCCATCTAAATTCATAAGGTGGAGTGCCTCCAGTCAACGTAGGAGTTGCTGTGCCATCTGCCACCATTGCTCCCGTTGCATCGGTTTTAGCTATGGCCAATTGCAAAGCTGCTGGTTCTATAATGGTAATTTGGCTAATAATAGTAGAATCATTGGCATCTGTCAAAGTCAAAATATAATCGCCTGCACTAAGATTATCAATAGTAGAAAGGGTATCTCCTGTATTCCACAAATAGCGATAGGGAATTGCTCCCCCATTTCCTTTAGCGATAATGATTCCATCATTTTGACCAAAGCAACTAATATCTTGTTTGACAATTTGTACGCCTAAATCAGTTCCATTACTATTTCCCGTATTATCCGAACAAGCAACGCCTGCCCCTCTAATACCAATGGGTACATCTGCCAAATTAAACCCAGCAACGGTTAATTGCTGACCAACATTGGCGTTTTTTTCATTAGGCGGAAAAAATGGATCCGTAAAATTGTCCATTAAGGTGATAATCCCAGCATCACATGTTTGAGCATTCCGAAAAGAGAAAAGATTTACTTTCTCTCCTCTTTGAAATGGGATACCTGCCGTTCCTTGAGATCCCAGGGCAATAGAAATATAATCAAAGTCGGGCGCTTCTACAGGCGTGGTATCGGTACCAATAATAAAAAAGATAACGTTGTCCAATAAATTGTTTAGACCCGTTACTTCTAACTGCCCTTTAGGTGCTCTTATAGTAACCTGTCCTGTACTGACTACATTATTTGGAAACTCCCAAGTGGTATCTGGAATCATAGAGACGACAAAATCACCATTGTCCATTTGTTCTAGTTCAAAATCTACTAGACAATCTACGGTATCGCCCACTATTAAACTAGTAGGAACTAAGCCGATGGCTTGCAAGTAAGTACAGCAAACTAGAAGAGTGGTTAAAAATAAGTTTTTGCCTGTGTTCATAGAAAAGGGGGAATTAAACTATGCTAGATTGATGAAATATTAAATGAATAGATTTTATAGGGCTATTTGTGTTGGCAAGTATCGAAATACCACTAACAAAATTGAATTGGTGTTTTTCTTAATCTTGAGGATAAGGTTAAAGATGGAAAGCAGGAGTTTTTTCAATTAGGCAAAATGAATTAGATATATACAATTAAAGCATTCCCTAAAAAAATTTAACTCCATAATATGTTTATAAGGCTTTCTAATTAGGCAGACAATAAATATACCAATTTATAATATGAATAAAAAATATTTATTTTTTCTTAGAAATGGCATTTTAGCATGGTTATTGAAAAACTTAAAATGTACGTCATGGTAGTAGCAATTTGTTTCCATTTTTACTCTATGCAATAATGAGTCAACAAATTATATTCCATACTTTTTATTATAATCCATATTTTAATTTGAAATCCATATTCCAGAATTTTGTTGCCAGCGCCTGACGTACACTCTTTTTTCTCTGTCTCTATTCTTTTCAACTTACACATTAGGCTTAATTCTGAATGACGAATTTTGAATTTTGAATGTCGCAAACTCTTTGGTTTACAGCATTCATTTTTCGCTATACAATTTTATTTAGACTAAATACTATTAGTGAGGAGTATAGTATAAACGCCTCACAAGACAGAGAAATCCAAATCTTACATGAACCAGTCCCCTAGACAGTCCTTAATTACACTTTTGTTCTTTTGTCTGCTTTTTAGCCAAATTTCGGCACAAGTAGTTGGAAAGATTGCTGTTCTTGAAGATAATGCTACGTTTATCGTTTCCATTATTCCTTCCGAAACTATAGAAAGTCCTAATAATATCACCAATACTGGACAAATTACCCTAAAAGCGTCAACGGGCAGTTTTACTATTTCAACGGTTCAATCCTTGACAGGTATTTGGCAATTAAATACCATTATTCAGCACCCCATTGAAGCGCCTAATTTTGATTATATTGTATTTAATCTAGTGACCCATATCTCTAATCCTACTTATCAAGCTGGTATCGAAACCCCTTTGTTTAGTTTTAAAAATGAAAATGGCTGTATTGGCAGTATCGCTTTAATTGATAATTTTACAGATACTTTCTGGCCACCAAATTCCTTAGATGCCAATATTGGTAATCAATTGACTATTTTAGGATTTGGTATTGATAATGCCTATGAACAAAATGATCCATTAAACTCGGTAGTTACTTGCCCAAGTAGTTTAGCGGTAGAATTATTAGTCGAAGAGGTTAAATGTGCAGGAGAAAAAGGGGCTTTAAAAATTGTCTTAAATAACGGTGTTTTGCCTTTTCATTATGAATTGATGCTGGATAATCAACTAATAAAAGGCTCTATATTAAATAGAGGAGATACAGCGGCTATCCTCTTACCTGCTGGGGCTTACCAATTCCTAGGTTTTGATCAAGTAGATAGTGTTCAGCAAAATATACAACTTGCCGCTCCTACCCCACTTCAAATAAATATTCTGCATCAAGAAAAAATAACTTGTCATTCGACCGATGGTGCAAAAGTTTCTATTGTTGGTCAAGGAGGCTTAACACCGAATAGTTTCCAATATAATTGGTCTAATGGTGCAACTGGAAAGGAAGTGGCAAACCTACAAACAGGTACTTATACCGTCACCCTTAGCGATATACATAATTGTCTGGCTATAGAAGAAATAATTATTGAGGCTATTCCAATGCCCACAATTGACTCTGTAGAAATGTATTTGCCAACCTGTCATAATATGGAAGATGGTATGATTGAGTTGGTAACGATAAAAGATGGGACTCCTCCTTTCCGATATGCACTAAATAAAGAAGGGTATCAAACCGATAATTATTTTGGAGATTTACCAGCAGGTACATATGATTTAAATGTATCAGATGACCATAATTGTGTGACAACAAAACGGGTGACACTAGAAAACCCACCTCCACTAGCCACTTTAGGTATACCGATGGATACGACCCTATTGCTTGGTCAAAGCACCCAATTAGCACCAATACTTAGCGAAAACACCAATTTATTCTATAATTGGACGCCTATTTCCTTTTTATCTTGCACTAATTGCCCTAATCCAATTGCTACACCAAGAAATTCTATAGCCTATACTTTGACTATAAGTAATAAATTTGGATGCGAAGCAAGTTATACTAGCCAAATAAAAGTGTTGCAACAACGACCTATTTTTGTACCAAATGCCATCAGTCCCAATAATGATGGCGAAAATGATCTATTGGAGGTATTTACAGGACCAACGATTGCTTACGGTCAACATTTGCAAATTTACAACCGTTGGGGGCAGTTGATTTATGATATGAAAAACAATACCGCAAATAGGCGATTACAATGGGACGGTTATATTCAAGGAAAACCTGCTGGTTCTGGCATATATATATATGTAGCAAAACTACAATTGGAAAATGGAGATACCGAAATTCAAAAAGGTGATTTTTTTCTGTTAAAATAATTAAAATACTAACTTCCGAAACTTTGTCACAAAATCAATCTTTTTTTTAGGCTAATCTTAAAAAACAACTCCTTCTACATTTTGTCTACCACTAACAAAATTCATCATTTTTCATAAATTTTTATTTACCAACATTTTACAAATAACTTAAAATTTATTACTATAAAAACTAGTCTTTTTTCCCTCGTCTTTTAATTGTCACAACAGCTATCAAATTTGTCATTTTTAAAAATAATTTGTCATTTTTTCGGCTTTTTTTTTGCATTTAACCCTAATCCACCCCCATATTTGTATTGTCACTAAGAAATTAGCCTTCCAACAAAATTTGTGACATTAATTCCCTCTCTTTTTGCTCCCTAAAATTTACTAAGTATTAATAACATTTCAGTTCTTGCTTCCTCCCTTAAAATTAAAACTGAACTAATACCACTTATCATGACTAACTTTAACTTCATCAGAACCATTGCTTTTTCTTTATTAATTACCTTAGTAGCTTGTGGTAAGAATAATGAAATTCAATTAAGTAAAGAATACCAAGGTGTAGATGCTGAATTATGGAGTTACTTTGAGGCATTTGAAAAAGAAGCTGCTGAAAGAGGGGTAACTATAGATTTAGCAGCAGCAGGGATAACTGGTACGATTGAAACAATTCACGCTCACGGAACGGTGGGCTTATGCAATCACCGTTTAGATCAACCTAATCATATTATTATTGACCTTAATTTTTGGGCTTCTGCTTCTGACAATTCTAAAGAAATGATTATCTTTCACGAATTAGGCCACTGTTACTTAGAAAGAGGTCATAGAGATGATAAAAATAGCGATGGTACTTGTGCAAGCATTATGAGAAGCGGGAGAGGCGGTTGTATTGATTTTTATACCAAGTCAAATAAGGCAGAATACTTAGATGAATTATATACTATGGAAGAAACTAACTAATTCAGTTGGCAATTCATGATACAAAAAAGAGATTATCCGTTTAGGGTAATCTCTTTTTTGTTTTAAAGGACATTTTTCAATTTCAATCACAAGGCAAATAAGTATTTATACAAAATTAGTAACTATTCACCACGAAAATTAATACTAGGCATTTTTTCTACCATAACTTGTTCCGTAACCTGCTCCGTATTTTCAATCGGAGTTTTAATCGGAATAGTTATTTAAGTTCATATAGTTCGTTTTATTACGCACCTTAAATGAACTTATATGTCTTAAATGGTAAAAATTAACTACATTGTTAGACAAGCTGAATAGTTACCAAAATTAAATGATACTTTTAGATATAGGTAATAAGTCAATAAAGCGTTTTAGACCAAATGCTAAACTCATAAATCTCATTAACTTAGTCTCCTCAAAAAGTATCGAATATTTGTCATCTCACTCGCAAGCGGTTCACAAACGGATTTTGCTTTTGCGATTGAAGTTAAAATTACGTCGCTCTCCTACCCTTTCTGTTTCTTCCGAACTTCTTTAGATAGAACCTGTCCATGCTGCTTCTTTTTTTCCTCCAATTCTTTTCTTCGCTTTTCGGTATAATAGGTAGCTAATTCTTTTACAGCCAATGGCGTTTTATTCAAGTATCGATGATAGACCGTAATAATGACTCTAGCTTGATCATCTGGATGAGCGACCCCTATTTGCCGTAGGTGATGCGATAATCGAGAGCCTTCATAAAAGCCCCAATTATGAATAATCCAGCGCCCTAAACTAAAATGTAATTTTTTAACAGCTACTTCTTCTGGTACCGATTTAAAATTGGCTTTGGCTTCTCTTGGGGTCAATTTATTTAATTGAGCAAAAGCATCAGGCACATCTTTAGGGATATACACCCCATATAACCGCTCTTTTTTGATGCGTTTATTATAATTTTTTTGAAAAATCTCGTCTTTCGTTAAATTTTGTGCAAAACTTGAAAAACTAAAAATAGCTACTAATAGAAATACTAATTGGCATTTTTTCATCGGAAAATGTAGGTTTACATAATAACTTCGATTCCAAAACAAAGTTGCATCAGGAATTATTGTTTGATTAATTGAATTAACGATAATATAACAGGTTTAGGAATGATGAGCTATAAATGATGAATTGAATTCATCGTTTATAGTTCATCATTCATCGTTCCACATTATCGCTCTTTTCTCCATTGCTCAATAATTTTCATGCCTTCTTCCATTTTTATTTTATAATATTTCTGCATGGTCTTGGCATCAAAATCCTTCAAGGTGCCCCCTTTTTCTAAATGCATTTTAAAGACTTCTCCACTAGCATAAGTGGAAGCTGCTGCATATAGGCCAACCACTACTCCACCAACCATTGATCCTACCCCTGGAATTAACTTTAGTAAGGACTTTGTACCCATTGCATATACTCTTGCTGCTGTAGACCCAATTAAGGCCGTTAGCAAACTGCGTAATTGTGCCTCTTCATATTTGATATGGTAGAGTTGACAGAGTTTTCTGGTTAATTCCATTTGAACGGCAGTATTTGCCATAATGTCTAAACCAATTACTGGAATTAAACCTGAGCCAAGGCTATATAAAGTATGTTCCTTAATCAATTGGCTGGCTTCTAAACTATAATTCTTTTTTGCCATGTTTTTTATTTTTGGTGATTTATATTGATGTATTTTTTGGACGACAAATCGGATAGCGGGAGATTTCGCTGATTATTGTGATTTATGATTTAGTACCTTGTCAAAAAATTATCCCGATAAAAATGCAGGACAAGTTGTGAACTTTGTTTTCTTTGTCATTTTGTGATGAAAAAATCAGATAATTTATTTGGGTCTTTGACAATTTATTTTTGTTAGTAGTAGTTTTAATTTTAATTGTCATTTTAATTTTAATTCATTCCTTAGCAGAATCAGCGCTTCTAACTTTTCTACCTCTTCATGTTCTAGTACAAATTTCGTATTATTAACATAAACGCTTTTCTCTCGGTAACCGTATATTTTTCCACTAAAATTAAAAAATAGCCAATCTATCCAAGCTGCTTGATTTCGTTCAGGTTTGTCCGTATAATTCAGCAAATTTAAGTCTTTTAAAATCAACGACAACATGGCATCAGAAAAAGAAAAATACTCTGTTAATTGTCCAATCTTTACCTGATGGGTAGCATATTTTTGCTTAAAAAAAGTTTCTAAAAAAGCAAAGCCCTTTAAGTGAAAAAGTGGCTTAAGTTGTACCTTCAGAAAATGATTACTTAACGCTTGCTTGATTTCTTTTCTCCGCAGGGTCAAATCTCTAGAAGTCAATCCTATTTTATACATTTTTTGATGATCGGCTATTACTTCAAGAAAATACAAGTCAAATTGTTTGAAATAGGCTAAATCCTTTTCAAATAAAACTATTTTAGCGGTATTTTCTTTAAAGGTATCGACTTTTTGATGGTAATTTTTTAGAAAAGTCACATATTTTTGAAAAGCTTTAGGATAAAAATATTCGTGTGTATCTGGATTTAGCTCTTCAAAATCACATTCCCTTTTCCCATCGGTATAACCTGCTGTAAATTGGGGTAATTTAATCCAATGAAAGGCAGGGAAAGGGGCTATTTTTTGGGCAATAAATCGATCTACTTGTTGCATGATTTCTGAAATATCCCCAGTTGCATCCATCTTTTTTAGCACTTGTAATTGCGCTTTCAAAGCAGGTATCAATTCCGATTCCTGTTTCGTTTTAGTGCTATAATTTTGTTCTTGTTCCTTAAGTTCTTTATAATAATGTTGAATTTTACTCAACTTTTGATTCGCATAAATAGAAAGCGATAATTGTGTCTTCAATCGTCCAGTAATATCAAAAAAATGAGCCGCAAAATGTTGAGTACAGCCTTTCCCATCATGTGCAAAATGATGCCGCTTAATTCTACCTTTTTTAGCCATCAATTGCTGCTGGCAATAAGGGCATAAGACCGTCGTTTTTCCTGAATTCACTTCAGAAATATGTATATATTTGCCTTGATAGATGCCAAAAGGTAGTTTCATTAAAAAAAATTAAAAACTATAGAAATCTATAGATCGTCAGAAAGAAAACTGATAATTATCCTCCGAATAAAATCGGAGTAAACTGTGGGAAGCTAATCCGTTGGGCGTGTTTTTTCCCCAACGGATTAGATTTTCCAACGCCTGCCTGCTGCAGCTACCGTGTACACATAAGTCGTGACAGGGAAAGTTTAATGATTAAAAGTAT
>CAZXYA010000222.1:0-13247 GCA_964644655.1 uncultured Saprospiraceae bacterium
GAAGGGCTAAATAAAGCCGCAGAACTGGTAGGTTATATTTTTCCTACTCCCTAACCATCCTAATCTTTTAGAACCTGTTTAATAAAAGGATCTTGAAAGAAAGATTCAAAAACTTCATTCGTAGACATCTTCCTCGTTATCACCTTTCCTTTGGTACGAATTTTGCTATATTTAAACAAACCCTTCTTTACAGTTTTACACCTCCTAATAATTTCAATTTTAAACCCATTTCCCTTCATAGTCCCCTTTATTTAGACAAAAACAAGTGCTTCCCCTACTATTACGCATTATTCATAACAATCTACTTTACATGCAATCGAACACTTACACTGCTTTTTTGGGATTTTTTATGTTTATTATATTAAATTTCTTGGCTTTGCCTACTGCATTAAGCCAAGAAGAAGGGGATATTTTTGACTTGCGTTTTCTTACAGAAGTAGATTGTGTAGAAAATGTATTGACGGCGACTATACAAATTAGAACACAAGAGGATACTTTTAAAATTGGAATTTCTTCTGTTTTATTTAATTATGATGAAAATGTATTATCTTTTTTGGATTATGAATCCTTAAATTTTGACCCAAATAATGTTTGTATTCCAGGTGTACCATTAGCAGTTTGGGATTCTCATCAATTTAGTAGTTCTACCCCGGGTGTTTTTAATTTAACTTTATTAACAGAAATTGCCTCTCAAAGTTGTCCCATTATTGAGACGGATTGGATAGATATAGGAACGGTTCGATTTAGTGTAACGAATATGGAGGCTACGCCGAATATGCAATTTGATACTAGAAATACCTCCTTCAATAGAAATGAACCGAATGATGGTACTTTTGGACCAGCTCAGGGTGATTTAATAGGATTTAATGAAATATTATCAACTCAATGTGCTGCTTGTGAGCCTCCTACTTTAACTACAGATATTTTATCATTTGATTGTCCACAAACAAGTATTGAAGCTAATTTATTAACCAATGATATTACCTCCAATCCTACTATTTCTATTATTAATGATCCAACTAGAGGAACAGCATCCATTACTCCTAATGGTGTGTTGACTTACACTCCTTCCACCACATTTTGTGGAGAAGATGCTTTAACTTATCGAGTGTGTAATGATGGAGCAGTTGATTGTTGTGCAGAAGCGGTGGTTACTATTTCTTTTGCGGATGATTCAGCGCCAACTTTTACCAATCCACCTGCCGACCTAACGATCGATTGTGATGCTTTACCTGCCTTAGAAAATATAATAGCTACAGATAATTGTGCGGATGTTGAAGTGTCAAATGAGGAAGTAATAGTGGCTGGAGATTGTTCAGGTGCTTCCACGCATATGAGAACTTGGACGGCAACAGATGCTTGTGGTAATATGGCTACCCATACTCAATTAATTTCCTTGATTGATAATGTCGAGCCGACTATTGAATGCTTAGAAACTTTCTCTATTTTATGTGATGAGGTAGGAGAAGCAGCCATTGATTCGGGACAGCCAAACGTTTCAGATAACTGTACGCCCGAAAATGAGATTACCGTAAGTTTTAGTGATGAAGTAGTGGCAGAAACATGTGAAAATAAGATTCAAAAACAAATTGTTCGTACCTGGATGGCGGTAGATGCCTGTGGGAACGCTGCGACTTGTGTTCAAACGATTAACATTATTGATGATATACCACCCGTAATAACTTGTCCAGCAAACATTACCGTTGATTGTGGTCAAGATATAGATCCTGAGGTATTAGAAAGTAAAGCTACGGCAACAGATAATTGTGCGGAGCTAACCATTAGCTTTGAAGATAGCGAGTCAATGCCGCTTGATTGTAATTTTGAAACGATCATAATTACTCGAACGTGGACGGCTATAGATGCTTGTGGGAATACCACTAGTTGTGAACAAACCATCACGGTAATCGGGAGTCCTTGCCCAGACGTAACAGATAGAAATTTTACTGTTTATAGATGCGAAAAAGATATTGTAGACTTCAAAGCTATTATAGAAGCATCAGATAATGCCACAATTAATATTGCCAATACAAGTGACTTTAATCCTATTACCAATTTGCAACAATATGCTTTGCCATCTACTGGCTGTGAAATTGGAGAGTTTGAGTTTTCTTTTGAGGTTTTTGATGCTCAACAATGTTTAATAGACAATGGAAGATTAACGATTAAAACGATTCCAAATTTCATAGGAGAGGCAATCCTTGAAGAAGAAGGATGTAGCGCAAATTTAATTTTAGAATGTCCAGAATTATATTTAGTCTCTTGGACCGCTGGCGAAGAAAGTGGGGTAGGTACTACCTTTACCGCAACCCCTGGAACTAGTGGAGAAGTTGTTTTTTCTGTTATATTTATAGGGGAAATCCTGACAGTAGAAGCAGCATCATTGCCTTGTGTAGAAAAATTGTATCGAGTTAATTTTAATTGTGAGAGTGCTTGTCCTGAAACTGAAAACCAACAATCCAACTTAACAACTTGTGCAGGACAAACTTTTTCTATATTAGAAAGACTTGACCAAATAGAAGATAATTTAACCTATACTTTTGAATTTGAAGAAGATATTCCAGGCATTAGTTTTGGGGAAACCTCCTCGACAGTAGCAATAGGAAATCCATTTGGTTGTGAAATGGAAGGGTTTAATATTATTGTCAATGGTTATGATGATAATCAATGTTTAATAAAGACCATTAATATTGCTGTTCAAGTCTTACCAAAAATAGAAGGTACGATTCAATATGAATCAGACAGTACTTTTTGTGCGCCTCAATTGGTTTTAGAATGTCCTCAATTATATGGAATAGATTGGAAAGATAATTTAGGAAATTCTGGTATAGGTAGTAATTATACTGGAACTGGTGGAACAAGTGGATTGGTTACCTTTTTTGTATATCCAATTGAGGAAAATTTAAGTGAATTACCTTGTGCGATAGATTCCTTTTTTGCAGATTTTAATTGCCCAATTATTTGCCCTTCACCCGTGGAACGAACAAAAGATATAACTGTCTGTGCTGAAACCGAAATAGATATAATTGAGGTTTTAGATTTAGCGGAAGCAAAACGATTTACTTTTGATAACGAGACCATTATCGAAGGAATATATCAAGTAGGCAATCCTTTTGGTTGTGAGGTAGGGACAAAAATGCTTACCATACAATGCTTTGATGGAAATGATTGTCTAGTAGAGCGTATTATTTTGAATATTAGGGTTCTTCCTGTCCTCTTTGGGGAAATTCAATATGAAACAGATAGTAGTTTTTGTAATCCTAGACTTATTTTAGAATGCAGCGAAGCTTTCGAGGTAACATGGGCTGATAATTTAGGGAATACAGGAGATGGGAATTTGTATGATGGTGCGGTGGATACCGCTGGTTTTGTCACTTTTTATGTAAGGCCAATAGATACACTTAACGAAATTTGTGGAAGAGATACTTTCTTTGCCGATTTTAATTGTCAAAGCACAGAGGAAGGTTGCCCAGAACCAAGCTTTGAGACGATTGACTTATATGGCTGTGATGGAGAGGTCTTAAATCTTTTTGAACGATTAGCATTTTCTGAGAATATCCGCTATAGAATAGTGGATGGAGATGGAATAGAAGATATAAAAAATATTCGTTTAGAGAATGATGGAGTAGATTGTTTTGTTCGACAATTCCGACTAGCAATTGAAGTTTTGGACGAACAAGATTGTGTGACCAGAACCATTTTTGTATCCTTCAATGTATTACCTGAAATTAATGGAGACATCATTATAGCTGAGGAAGGATGTGGATTAAATTTAGAATTATCTTGCCCTAATATTTATGCTATTTCTTGGGAAGACAATCTAGGAAATACAGGAGAGGGCTTTTCTTATGAACCTACCGAAGGGACTCAGGGAGTTGTCAATTTTATAGTTACCTATAAAGACACGACTATCGCAGATTTATTGGTAGGCGCTACCTGTTCTAGGACCACCTTTAGCCAAGAGTTTGCCTGTTGTAATCCAATTGGTACTGCTTGTGATGATGGAGATGCGTTAACTTTTAATGATGTAGAAGATGGCAATTGTGGCTGTTTTGGAACAGGATGTAATTTAGAAAATAAAGGAATTGTCATTGATGGAGGCACTTTAGATGCCTGCGAATTACTGATTGAAATGAGTGATGGAACTATTCTAGAACCACTTATTCTTCCAGTCGGAGAGACTTTGAGACTCGGTCAAGAAATTATCTTTTCTTTTGTAGAACTGACCGATCGTGTATCGACCTGTCAAGCAGGAAAAATAGTTCAACTTATTTGTTTAGAAAATAATTGCCCCGCAGAAGGAACACCTTGCAGCGATAATAATTTAGCTACCATTAATGACGAAGAGGATGGTTATTGTAATTGTGTAGGAATGTCTGTTCCCGATGTTAAGGGAGAAATTGATCTACGATTTAGACCTGAATTGGATTGTCAAGCGAATACTTATTGTCTGACCTTGCAAGCTAAAGCACAACAAGAAGATTTTACCATTGGTACCTCTTCGATTATGATTAATTACGATTCGGATGCCTTAGAGTTTGCTAGTTATAGGTCAATTCAATTTGATGAAACCGAAACCTGTATTGGAGGAATGGCAAGCCCTTGGGATGAACAAAGAATTGATGGAACTTCCGTGCCTGGGAAATTTTGTTTGACTATGACTTTATTAACTGATAGTATTAGTTGTCCAGAAATTACAACGGAAGAATGGGAAGATATAGGGTCAATTTGTTTCGATATTATGAATAATGAGACGACACCAGCCATTAAATTTGATGAGGTGAATACTCATTTTAATAGTAGTAGCCCTAATGATGGAAGCCGACCGATTCCACTTGGAAGACTAATTGGTATTGACACCGATGAAGCCTTGAGTTGCGAAGGAAGTACCATTGTGGCAAGCAATGAATTAGCGCTTAAAGCATTGTTGCAAGGCCCTTATCAACCCAATAAATTACTGATGGCAGACGATTTAAGAGAAAAAGGATTTCTGCCTTTAACAGAACCCTATACAGGAATTCCATCCTTTGTTCATTTTGGCGAAGGAGGAGGCGAAACGATTACCTTGGATATTTTGGAAGATAGAGGAGACGATGCTATTGTAGATTGGGTTTTCTTAGAATTGCGCTCCAATATAGATTCTACTGTTGTAGTAGCTACTCGGTCTGCTTTGATACAAAGTGATGGAGATATAGTAGATATTGATGGGGTATCTAATGTGCGGTTTGTAGTGCCAGATGACGACTACTATGTTTGTATCAAGCATCGAAATCACTTAGGGGTAATGTCCGCTGAACCAATTCCTTTTAGTACAACGGAGACGGTCCATATTGATTTCACAGATGCAGCAACGCCTACGTATGGCAATTATGCCCAATTAGACGTAATGGGGAAAATGGTTTTAAGAGGGGGCAATGCCAATCCAGATAAATTTATAATTCTTGCTGGTGGTGGATTGGGTCTACCAGATAGAGATATGATTTTCTTTGATATTTTCTTGTCGCTTTGGCAAACAAATCCAGACATACCGATTACTTATAATAGCGTACTGCTTGGTTATTATGGGTCGGATACCAATATGGATGGAAAAGTGAAATACCAAGGTCCTAAAAATGATATTGATGCTTATATATTCTTTAATGTTTTGTTTCACCCTCAAAACACAGCATTCCGCTTGAATTTTGCAATTTCGGAACAAATACCATAGTGGTTAATGGTTAGTGGGGTGATTTATAAATAATTGACAAGTAATTTTTATAGTTGCTAGTTGCAGGTTGCTAGTTGTTCTACGGTAATCAGTAACTCAATAAATTAAAATAGTTACCAATGATTTATGAATTGTACCATTAGTTATAATAGTTTTTAATTTATTTTTTAAGAGATAGTACAAAAGGCAAAAAAGGCAACATATTTTTCTAAAAGAGAAAATAGTCATTGACTTTTTACTGGATATTTTAAAATCTGAGTTAGAAAATAGCATAACAGATCCATTTCCCAGTATTAATTTATCTATAAACAAATGTTTTATTATGACATTCTCTAAAATGAACAACACACTAATTCTAAAAGGCTTATTGACAAATCTATTTGTATTAGCCACCATTTACCTGACTACTGCACAGGTGCAATTTAAACTAACCATGTTAGAAGATGGAGAAACCTATCAAGTTTCTTTAATTCCAGAAAAAACCTGGAAGCATCCTTATAACATTACTAGTACTGCTCAAGTGACGATTAAAGTACCGACTAATTCTTTTGAGGTAACAGATTTAAAGAGCCTTCAATTAGGTATTGAATGGCAAGATAACTCTCGGAGTGATGCACCAGCAGAAGCTCCTGAAGCAGATTATATCTCCTTTGGATTAGCCTCTTTAGGAACGGTTGATTTTAATTATGAAGCAGGGGTAGAAATGCTATTATTCCAATTCAAGAATGCTTTGCCTTGTCAAGGGGCGGTGATTTTGATGGATAATTCTGCAGACCCTTTTATGGCGCCTAACAGTAAACGTGCAAATGTGGGGAATTCCATTACGATTTTTGGTGCGAGGGGAGAAGCCTATCGTGGCAATACTACAGCATTTAGCGAAGTACCTTGCCAAGCAGATTTTTCTACTAGCATTGAAAAAGAAGAAGAAATAATAACAACAGACATCAAAGTGTATCCTAATCCAGCTATAAATGAGGTATTTGTTGATATGAATTGGACAGCGGGAATCACTAAAGGTGCTATAGTTATTATGGACGCAACGGGCAAAGAAGTTAAAAGACAAGCAGCTACTTTGAATGATGGTTTTAACAAAACGCAACTACTAGTTGAGACGTTGACGTTTGGTATCTATTCTATAGAGTTCCAATTTGCTGGAAAGTCTTTAGCTATTGACCGTTTCGTAAAAGGAAGTCGATAAATTTATCAATAAAAAATAACACTATATTTTTACAATTGGAAATGATAGGTGGTGCTTAAAAATTTTTTAAGTGAAGCCTATTGTTTCCAATTTTTTTTGTTCCTCTAGGACTTTTTGGCTCGTTCATCCGCCCCTAAAAAAACGATACTCAAAACCTCATCAACCAAGCCACCGCAATGCCCACATAATTTCCCAAGGCAATCCCCAGTAAACCTAAAGCAATGCCTGGGAAAACCAATCGTCTATTACCAATAGTACTAGCTATCTGACCAATAAATACAGGCCCGTAAATCGCCGCAGTACTGGCTATGAGTGCCGTATCCTTATCAATTTTAAAAAAGTAACAAAACATCCAATGAAGGCAAACCGTAATGCCCCAAGCAACCGCCATAAAGACCACTAAGCTAAGCCCATTTTCTAGAATATTTGTGAAATTAGCCATCATACCTACTGCCACACAAAACATCAATAGCAAATAATCTCCAACCTCAAAAGTACCTTCCAGTTGTTGCATAAATGGAAATCTAGAAGCAATAATACTTAAAGTAGTTAAGGATAAAATAATAAAAGTAGCGGCTAAATGCCCAAAAAGTAGAAAGCTTACCCCTACAGACCCCCCAATAATTAATAGGGCTACTCCCAAGCCCCGAAAAAAATGGTTGAAAGAAATTATTTTACTATTTAATAAATTATTATTACTCATTTGAAAATTTCCTTCTAAATAATCCCCTAAAAATAAAGACAGAAATCTACTCGCTACAGAAGTAAGAAAAAGTAAATACATGCCACCAATAAAAATATCGGCCGCATTAAGTAAAACAATAGTATTAGATGTTGCTTCTAATGCCATTCCGACGGCTTGCATATTTGGAATACCGCCAGAGAAAATAGCCGCAATCATCCCTGAAATTAGCCAAGATTGGGCAATAGTATCTTGAAAATACCAACCTGCAAAACAAGTTCCAATAATGCCAGCAAATACACATAATAAAAAAGCGAGTACCATCCCTTTAAAGTCAGTTAACCAACTAGATAAATCAGTTGAATACAACAAAAATGGAATGGCTAGTAGTATGGTTCCTTGTGTAAAATAATTAGCTATAGATTCATTGAGTTCAACAAAAGAAAGATTCGCCAAAATAATTCCAAGGGAATAGCAAAGCACCACGGGACTTAACCAAGCCACCGTATTTTTTGCAATCTTCTTTGCCAAATAAGGAAAAACACAAATTAATAATACCTGAAGCACCACCATATTTTAGAAATTGGGCGAATTATTTGAAAAGAGAATAAAAGTAAAAGAATTTTCATTATAGTTAGAGTGTGAGATAAATAATTGATAAAAATCCCTGCCTGCGGCAAGCAGGCGTTGCTAAGTTTTATTTTAGCAACGGATTAAGTTAGCAACGGATTCGACGAGCTAGACGATATTTTAAATATTTTCATAATATCAACTTTCTTTCCGATTGTCTAGTACACATCCGTTGGGAACAAAATCCGTTGGGAAACAAAATCCGTAACCAAAAGTTAAGAAGAATTTAAAACCCCACTACAAATAATCTAATAAAGTGAAATTTCGTTATTTTGAGAGTGAAATCACCCTTATATAGTGTAAGGACTACAAGTCAATCAAACTTTTTATTATGAAAACCCTATTACGCTTTGCCCTAATTTTGTTACTAACGACGGCTGCTTTTTTGGTAGGCACTTCTTGGAAAATAAATCAAGAAGTAAATACAAAAGTGGAATTAAAAGAAACGATTGAAGCCAGCCCCCAACCCGTCACCACTTTTACAGAAGAAAAAATAGCCCCCGAACGAAAGAATTTACCAAGAAAAGGATTAACGGATGGAGAAATGGCGACCATTTCTTTATTTGAAAGAGCGACGCCTTCGGTGGTATTTATCACGACTTCTGATGTACGTAGAGATTATTTTACCAGAAGTTTGAGAGAATATAAAAGTGGAAGTGGCTCTGGTTTTATTTGGGATGATAAAGGACATATTATTACAAATTACCATGTGATTCAAAATGCGGATAGAGCGACGGTTACTTTATCTGACCAATCCACTTATCCCGCTAAATTGGTAGGAAAAGCACCGTCCAAAGATTTAGCTGTACTAAAAATAGAGGCACCAATTGAAAAATTACGCCCTTTACAAAAAGGGACTTCTTATGATTTGAGGGTAGGTCAATCTGTTTATGCGATTGGCAATCCATTTGGATTAGATCAAACCTTGACAACGGGAATTGTGAGCGCATTGGGAAGAGAAATTAACTCGGTGGCGAATGTACCCATTCGAGATGTCATTCAAACAGACGCTGCTATTAATCCAGGAAACTCTGGCGGTCCTTTATTAAATTCTTCGGGAGAATTGATTGGCGTGAATACGGCAATTTATAGCCCCTCTGGCGCAAGTGCGGGCATAGGATTTTCTATTCCCGTAGATGCGGTTAATTGGGTGGTACCAGATTTAATCCAACATGGTGTGATTCAACGACCAACAATGGGGGTTAATTTTATTCCACAAAGAACTTTGAGACAGTTAGGCGTTAAAGGGCTAATGATTTATAGAGTTGGACATAATAGTGCAGCGGAAAAAGCGGGTATTCGACCACTTTATCGAGATGATCAAGGTGTCTTGCATTTGGGAGATATTATCGTTGCCATTAATGGAGAACCCATCGAAACAGAAAATGATTATTTATTAGCCCTAGAGAATTATAGGGTAGGGGACAAAATAGAAGTAATAGTAGAGCGAGAACAAGAGCGAGTGGCTTTAGATTTGACCTTGGATCCTGCGAATCAGTAGAGGCAGTTGATGGTTATCAGTTGTCAGTTAATATCGTGATAACTGACAACCGCCAACCGCTTACGTCTTCTTTTTAGGTTTTTGATTCACTTTTTTATCTTTATCAGTTGGTTGAGCTTCCTCTTCCGTTGTTCCACCGCCAAAAATTAAATCCGTACTAGAATAAGTCGTTCCAAAATTCTGTCCTGCTACAGCGACTTGTTTGACTGCATCTCTAAACTGATGATCGGTTAATTCCTGTAAAGGATGTGTAAATAAGGAAACAACAAATCCACTATAAAGCGCATATTTAGCGTCCAAAGCAGCGTGAAAATTGGCTTCTAGCATAGTCGCTAATGCTTCAGCTCCTATATCTTTTTGATCGGCAATAGGCGTAAAAATGCGCATTCGATTATTGGTCTCATCCGTTAAAATGAATAAAACTTGCTCTCCATAGGTTACTTGCCAATTGCCAGAAACGCCTTCTACCTTATCCCCAATTTGTTCTAATATTTCCCCCATTTTGAGATTATTCATCTCTGATTGAGCAAAAAGACCTACCGTGGCAATTAAGAAAAGGAAAAATAGGATTGATTTCTTCATAAGAAAGGTGTTTTGATTTGGAAGAATATTTAAGAATTAGTTGAGATTATGGGTTTTACTTGAGTTAATTAGTAGTTCTGGAATTAAATTGCTAACAGTTTAAAAGGGTTGTCAGTTATCCGTTGTCGGTTATCAGTTAGATTCGCAATTAGGGAACTGATAACCGACAACTGACAACTCTTCAAATTACACTAGTATTTAATTAATTTATTGTCTACTAGACAATAAACGCCCGAAAAGAAATTTAAGTTGTGCTTAGGATTTAAATTAATGCTTTATTGAAGTAACCGCAATAATTGCGACAATTAATTCTTTTACCTTGACTAACTACTTAGGGAAGGTTTTACTTTTTTTCCCAAAAAAGACTAAATAATAATAGAACCAGCCCTGTACTAACTGCCACATCTGCAAAATTAAAAATCCCAGTTCGAAGACCTGCAAAACTAATATTCATGAAATCTACCACCGATCCATAAGCAATTCGATCGATTAGATTGCCGATGCCGCCTCCAACAATAAGGCTCATGCCAATAAATTGACTATAAGAATTACTGGATTTAAAATAGGTAACCGCAAAGAGAAACAAAACAAGGGTAGGAATGAATATTAAAAATAAATATTTTAAATTAGGCGAAAGCGAATCACCTAAACCTAAAAAAGCACCTGTGTTTTCTGCATAAATCAATTTAAACATTCCATCTAAATATTCTATGGGTTGAGCATAAGACAACTGTTCTTTTGCCATGAGTTTCGTTTGTTGATCACAACCCACAGAAATAGTTAAGATGGCTAAAAAAAGCCCATATTTAAGCCATTTATTTTTAAAAATCATTTTTGTAAATTTATTTCAAGTTCTTCAAATTCGTAACAAAAGCATCTCGACCACTTGCAATCACTTTTTTCCAAATTTTGGTAGCTTCTCCTTTGGTGGTAAATGGTCCTATCACCACTTTATAAACTGTTTTGCCATTCAATTCATTGATATTGACAACCGTAGCACTATCAAATTCTGCTTGTAATTGTTCGGCAGCAACCAATACATTGCCATATTCTGCGAAAACACCAATTTGTACACCATAGCCTCTAGAGGCTTGTCGTTCTACCGTAAATTTAAATAATCCTTGTCCACTAGCCACATTTTCCTCTACAACTGGTTGAGGATTATTCTGACCATCTTTAAGCCGTAAAGCCTCTGCGACTGCTTTGTCTGCATTCACTCGCCCATAGCCATATTTAACAGAATGGCCATTGACATATTCCGATGGACTACCAATTTTGTCGGCAGTTTTTTCGATGATGGCTTTAACTTGTTTTGCGGTTAAGTCCGGATTGGCGGACAACATTAGCGCACAAACGCCAGCTACTAGTGGCGTTGAACTGGAGGTTCCTCCGAAATGTTTATAGCCATTTCCTCTAGACTTACCATCTGCCCAATATCTAAAATCACCTGCTCCCCTTATATCTGTACCCTCATCCCAACTAGCTCTTGCTGCTGTTATTGGCCAGTCACCATTAGACGGTGCTACTACAGAGAGTTCTCTTCCTCTGTTGGAATAGGAGGCATGTTTGTCTTGACTGGTGCTTGCGCCAACGGCAATCACATCTGGGTGAGCGGCATAATAATTTAAATAATCTAAATCATCATTGCCACCAGCATACAAAATAATACAGCCTTTGCCGTTTCTACCTTCTCTGGCTGCTTTTGCAATAGCGGCTTCTTTGAGTGGCCCTGGGGCAAAACTAGGGTCAACCGTTCCCCAACTACAACTGATAATATCTGCTCCATTTTTTACGGCGGTGTTAAACATTTCTTCCGTAGCTCGAATACTAAAAGAAGTGCCACTAATGGGCATAAATTTGGCATTCGGAGCAGCACCGACTATACCTGCTCCATTGGCGGCAGCAATGGCTACACTAGCACAGGGGGTTCCATGCGTAAATCTTGGATCTCCTTGAATAATATTGGCTGATTGATTCCATAAATCATAAGGTTTAAAGACCTTTTGATTCATATCTGGATGCGTTAAATCAAAGCCATTGTCAATAACGGCTACCACTATTTTTTCTGAACCAGTATTGCCAATTCGATTCCAAGCATCGACTACCTTAGCATCCGCATCTTTTTTTAGGGGATAATCTATATCTGGTACAAACCCTGGATTTTTTAAATGCCAAGCATGTTTAAAGAGAGGATCTCCAATAGTGACGGCATATTCATCTAATAAAGTATCCAAATCTGGTTCAGCTACTTTAACCATTGAAATTTTAGATAAAAAATGCGCTACTTTTAAAGGATTAGGTGAGTTTGGCGTTACTTTAACGATAATAGTATCGTTATCTCTTTTTTCGACCAATTCTAAGGCATATTCCTCTAATACAATTTGTCTTTCCTCTTCATTGGTGTCTGGTTCAAAAATAATATAAATTTCTCCCGTAGGAATTAATGGCCGTTTATTGCCTTCTATATGATAGACATGTGTGCCTACTGCTACTTCTTTTTTGACCCTTACTTCATCCAGTTTTTTATCTACAGATCCTCTACCTCTGTCTAGGGTGACTAATTTAAATCCACCAAGATGAGACAAGACCTCTGTTTTGACACCGACATCTTTCATCTTTACCGAATTGCTCTTAGGTTTAATTCCTACTAAAGTTCGGCTTTTTTTTAAGACTAAATCGTTTTTACCGCTTTTAACAATTAATTTTTTCATAGTATATTTTGGTGCTTTGACGTTTCTCATTTAAAAATAAGCAAAGTAGCAAACTACTTTTGGCTAAAGTTATTCTTTACTTGTTACTTAACCAAATTTAAAAAGTGAAAAAGAGGATAGACCAGAAATTTATTTTCAAGCAATTAGACAAAAAAAGGTCGAACCAAATGTGGTTCGACCGGTTGCTTAATGACTCAAAGAATATTGATGAAACTTAACTTAAGTTCTTTATTTTA
>CAZXYA010000223.1:0-13173 GCA_964644655.1 uncultured Saprospiraceae bacterium
GATGATACAAATATAGGCGGTGCGCTGCACCTTGCTATCTTTTTGCGGTCAATAAATCAAATGTTAGTTGTCCAATGATTTAATCGGGATTATTTTTTATCTGTTACTTAAAATCCCTTTTAGTAGCCTGTATAGGCACTCACGGGATACATTATTAGGTAAATTTATTTAGTTTACACAGTAGTAATTACTACATTTGACAAATTTAATTAAATACTTGAAAAAGGCAAATTTATCTAATTAGGGAAAGGCCTCAATATGTGAAAGTGAGTCCTTTTTTAACATTAGTTGTCTTCCAAGAGAAATTTATTCGACTTTGAAAATTTAGTAAAACCATTTTTTTCTTTATTTTCGCAGCTCTTTGATACGAGGAAACTTCGGTTCCCTTTGACGTAGATTTTTTCGTAAAACCGAAATTCACTATACTAATACAAATAACAACCATGCAAATTAAATTAATCGCCCTAGTTCTAGGCCTTACCTTAAGTGTTACCCTTTTTGGACAAGATAAAAAGAAAAAAGAATGGGAAGTCGCCAATCCACCTGGAGAAGGTTGGAATTGGAAGGACGTCAATTTCACCACCGACGAAGGCACTTGGATGGGTTTAGATGTGAGTCCTGATGGGAAGACGATTGTTTTTGACATGTTAGGGGATATTTATACCATGCCGATTGCGGGAGGAAAAGCAAAAGCGCTTCGACAAAATATAGCTTGGGAAGTGCAACCAAGATTTAGCCCTGACGGCAAAAAAATCTTATTCACTTCAGATTATGGAGGAGGAGATAATATATGGACGGTAGATGTAGATGGGGAAAATGCCAAGCAAATAACTAAAGAGACTTTTCGCTTATTGAATAATGGCGCTTGGACGCCTGATGGGAATTATATCATCGCTAGAAAACACTTTACTTCTGGTCGATCCTTGGGGGCAGGAGAATTATGGATGTATCATATTACAGGCGGAACGGGCATCCAATTGACCAAGAAAAAAAATGACCAGCAAGATGTCAATGAACCAATTGTATCCCCAGATGGGCGGTATGTTTACTATAGTGAGGACATGTATCCAGGTGGCTTTTTCCAATATAATAAAGATCCGAATAGCCAGATTTATGTGATTAAAAGATATGACAGAGAAAAAGGGACTTCTAAAAATATTATTCGAGGTCCTGGTGGCGCATTTCGACCACAATTATCAAATGATGGTAAAAAATTAGCCTTCTTAAAAAGAGTACGGACCAAAACGGTTTTATATATCCACGATTTAGCAACAGGACAAGAATTTCCTTTATTTGATAAGTTAAGCAAAGATCAGCAAGAAGCTTGGGCTATTTTTGGCGTCTATACTGGATTTGATTGGACACCAGATGATCAAAATATTATTATTCAAGGACTTGGTAAAATTTGGCGAGTGCCTGTAGCAATTGCTAAAGGCGCTAAAATAAGTCCCACACCTATTCCCTTTTCTGTTGATGTAAAAACGAAAGTAGCGGAGACCGTACGGTTTAAAAATGAAGCCTACGAAGATAAAATGTTAGTGAAAGCGATTAGAAATGCCATAACTGCACCGAATGGGCGATATATCATTTTTAATGCCTTGGGACAATTATGGAAAAAAGAGTTACCAAATGGCACTCCTGAAAAACTAATGGCGACTCAGGCGAAACAAAGAGGGACTTTAGGCGAAACCGCTTTTCAGTCCGAACCAGCCTTTTCTCCTGATGGCAATTCGATAGTGTATGTAACGTGGGAAGACGAAGCAATGGGAACTATTCGGACTTATAATCTACAAAATAAAAGTAGTAAAACCCTTACTACCGAAAAAGGGATTTATAGAACCCCTGCCTTTTCTCCCGATGGCAAAACCATTGTCTTTAGAAAAGATGGCGGCAATAGTCACCAAGGATTTATCCATTGTAAAGAACCGGGTATTTATATCGTTCCTACAGATGGCAGTACTGCCCCCAAATTTGTCACTCCACAAGGAGAATACCCAATGTTTAACACCAAAGGGGATCGTATTTTTTACCAAACAGGTGGCTATGTATTTGGTAGTTTGACCAAGAGTATGCAAAGTGTGGATGTAAATGGCAAGGACAAAAAAGAACATTTTGATGGAAAATATACCCAACGTTATATCATTAGCCCTGATAATCAATGGGTGGCTTGGTCGGAATTATTTAAAGTGTACATTGCACCTTTTCCAAAAACGGGTAAAAAAGTTGGCTTAACCTCTAAAACGAAGGCGGTACCCGTTGCTCAGGTGGCAAGAGATGCAGGGATTAATATTCATTGGTCACCAGATAGTAAAAAATTATGTTGGACTTTAGGGGAAGAATACTTTGCGGATAACTTAACCGAACGATTTAAATTCTTGCAAGGAAGTGCAGAAAAATCAGCACCAATGGATTCTATTGGTATCAAGATTAACTTAAAAGTGGATAGTGACAAACCCAAAGGTTTGATTGCCCTAACGAATGCCAGAATCATTACAATGGAAGGAGAAGAAGTGATAGAAAAAGGAGGCGTTTTGATTGATGGCAATAAAATCGTGGATGTTAGTACGAATATTGATATTCCAGAAGGGACAAAAGTCATTGATTGTACAGGCAAAACAATTATGCCCGGGATTATGGATGTACATGCCCATAGTGGGAATTTCCGTTATGGATTAAACCCACAAAAACAATGGGAATATTATGCTAATTTAGCCTATGGTGTCACTACTTCTCATGATCCATCCGTAAATACCGAAATGGCTTTTTCTAATGCCGAATTAATCAAATCAGGCAGAATGGTTGGTCCTAGATTATTTAGTACAGGTACGATTATTTATGGAGCAGATGGCGATTTTAAAGCGGTGATTAATAACTTAGAAGATGCTAAATCTGCACTTAGAAGAACCAAAGCTTTTGGGGCATTTTCGATAAAAAGTTATAACCAACCTCGTCGAAATCAACGACAGCAAGTGATGGCAGCAGCCAGAGGATTGGGTATTTTAGTTGTGCCAGAAGGTGGTTCCTTTTTCCAACATAATTTAAGTATGGTCATGGATGGACATACAGGGGTTGAACATAATATTCCAGTTGTTCCCTTGTATGAGGATGTTACAAATTTTTGGGCAGCAACGAAAGCACATAATACCCCAACTTTAGTCGTTAATTATGCCAGCATCACAGGCGAATATTATTGGTATCAAACCACCAATGTTTGGGAAAAGGAACGATTACTCGCATTTACGCCTAGAAATATGATTGACAGCCGTGCTAGACATCGAACAATGGTTCCAATGGAAGAATACGAAAATGGGCATATCCTAACCTCCAAAAGCTTAAAGAAACTAGCGGATAAAGGCGTGAAAATTAATTTAGGCGCACATGGTCAGTTACAAGGTTTAGGCGCTCATTGGGAATTGTGGATGTTACAACAAGGCGGTATGTCGAATATGGAAGCCCTAAAATGTGCGACCATTAACGGCGCTGAATATTTAGGGATGGCTCATCAATTAGGTTCGATTAAAACAGGTAAATTGGCTGATTTGATTGTTCTTGACAAAAACCCATTGGAGGATATCCAAAACTCAGAAACGGTCAAATATACTATGCTAAATGGTCGATTATACGATGCGGAAACCATGAATGAAATTGGCAATTACGATACAAAACGGACTAAATTTTATTTTGAACAGCCTGGTAGTGGGAATGGCTTTCCTTACTTTTTGGAGACAGGGAGTCATATGCGACCTCAATGTTGTTTGCGGAATTAGGGTGTGTGGTAAAAAGAAAAAATGAATGAAAACTAAGTAGAATTCATGTTATTAGCCAATTTTTAATAGCTCATAGGCTATAGATGAAAAACTGACCATTCCCCTCAATTACGATGTTGCGACCTGTGGAAATTAAAATTAAAAGGCAATGTAACTGTTCAGCTTATCTAACGATGTAGTTTATTTTTACCATTTAAGATATATAAGTTCATTTAAGGTGCGTAATAAAACGAACTATATGAACTTAAATAACTATTCCGATTAAAATACCCCGAAAAGTCGGGGTAAACTAGGACAAGTTATGGTAGAAAAAATGCTAGTATTAATTTTCGTGGTGATATAGTTACAAGGCAATTTTTATATCAAAAATATTAAAAGAAATGAGTTCATATTTAACAGCTAAAAGTTTTAAAAAAGAACAAAGTTGTATAATTGGTGAGATAAAATGTTTAGGATTGTATGAAGTTAATTTAGATAAAATTGATATTCATAAAATTGGAAATAGTATTGATTTTTGGAATACGATTTATTTTTTCCAGTTTATTGATGACAATTGGCACAAATTAGACTTACATGAATCACTTGTGTATAAACCTTTTATAAGATTTTGGAATTGTATTCCATCTCGCCTAACAGGAGAAAATATCAGAGTTGAAAACGATGAAGTCATTGGGACTATTTTTGAACCAAACTACATTCTTAAATTGACCAATTATACTTTGGAAAATTATAATTCATTAATCAATGAAGTCAAAGAATTTGAAAAAAATCAAATAATCAAAGGTGAAGAAATAGAAAAACTCAAGGAACTAAAAATTTTACTTGAAAAAGCAGTTGAAAGTAATTTATTAATTGGGTTTGAGTATGGGTAAAAAGGATTATGATTCTTTGACAAATCCCTTTGATGAATTGTAGTAAACGACGAACCCTATGGGAATAATAAAAAAAGTGCAAAATTCTATTAGCTTATTAGAAGCGCACATGAATAATAATAATATTCCTTTTAAAATCAGTAGACGTATTATGGAGAAATTAAAACCATTATCATAAGTAATTCCAAAAATACACTAGAAATAAGGATATATACATGAAGCATAAAATAAACTGTCAAGAGGTATTCGATCAGCTATATCAGAAGATTCTTAAGGAAAAGAATGAAGGACAAGTAGCTCAATATATTCCAGAGTTATCTAGGGTGAATCCCAATAATTTTGGGGCACATTTATTGACTACCCAAGGAGAAAGTTATGCGGTAGGAGATTTTAAAACTAAATTCTCTATTCAGAGTATTTCAAAAGTTTTATCCTTAAGTTTAGCTTATAAATTGATAGGAGATAAAGTATGGAGCAGAGTAGGGGTAGAGCCGTCGGGAAACCCATTTAATTCCTTAGTACAATTGGAAACGGATGAAGGAATACCCAGAAATCCATTTATAAATGCGGGAGCTATAGTCATTTGTGACATTCTGTTTACCGAATTAAAAGAGCCAGCAGCAGATTTTATAAACTTTATTAGAGAAATAGCAGCTAATAAAGACATTAATTATTCTAAGGCAGTAGCGGCATCAGAAAAATCGGTTGGTTATCGAAATATTGCACTTTGTAATTTTATAAAATCTTTTGGCAATATAGAAAACAGCCCAGATGAAGTATTAGATTTCTATTTTCATATATGTTCCATAGAAATGAGTTGTGAAGAATTAACAAAGGCCTTTATGTTTTTAGCACACGGGGAGTTTAAGACGGAACAAAACAATAAAATATTAAGTGAAAGTAAAGCCAAAAGAATTAATGCAATCATGCAAACCTGTGGTTTTTATGATGAGTCAGGAGAATTTTCTTTTAAGGTTGGATTACCTGGGAAAAGTGGGGTAGGAGGGGGTATATTGGCTGTACATCCAGACAAATATTGTTTAGCTGTTTGGAGTCCAAAATTAAATAAAAAAGGCAATTCTTATAGAGGGATGAAGTTTTTGGAGTTATTTACTACTTTGACGGAGTCGTCCATCTTTTAAAAAGAAGGAACTAAGCCAGCCTATAATTTGTTCTCAATTTTCGCATTTCCTTTTCATCAACAAACCACAAACTCAAATCCAATGGAATTAATCGAGCACACCAACGACGTATTCACTATTCAAAACTTATGGAGTCCAGCTACCTGTCAACAATTTATTCAAAAAAGCGAATCCGAAGGCTTTGAAAAAGCCCTAGTTAACACAGTTGATGGTCCTGTAAAAATGGAGGATTTTAGAAATAATGATCGCTTATTTTGGGAAGACGAGGATCTGGCGGAGCAAATCTGGCAAGAAATAGAGGAATTTGTGCCTTGTGATTTAGGAGAATATCAAGCGATTGGGCTGAATGAATTATTTCGCTTTTATCGCTACGATGTGAACCAACAATTTAATTGGCATTATGATGCACCCTATCAACGCAATCAAAATGAACGTAGTTTTTACACCTTTATGATTTATTTAAATGACAATTTTAAAGGTGGTGCTACGGCATTTAATGGTTTTGAAGTAATCCCACAAATAGGGGATGGCATTTTCTTTTTGCAAGAATTAGAGCATGCAGGCTTACCGATTTTATCAGGACGAAAATATATTTTACGAACGGATATTATGTATTCTAATTTGCCTTAAAAAACAAGCACCCTCCGATTAACGAAAACCCCATTCCCCTCAACAATCACCTCAAAACTCCCATTTAACCCATCCAAATCAATTTCCAATTGCTCTCCTTTAATATTAGCTTGATGATAAACCACTTGTCCAACAGTATTCACCATCCGAACACTAACGGCACTTGGCAAATCAGTTGGTAAAGTTACTTGCAAAAACCGACTAGTAGGATTTGGAAAAACAGAAATATCAAAATCATTTGCAAAAAACTCCGAGGTAGAAGTGGTCATACCAAATTCCAAAATAGTAGGTGTTTGCCCTTCTAATACCGAATAATATTGCCTCAAATCTAAGCCATCCATTTCTTGCACTAAACCACTTGGCCAACTAATTCTAACCGATTGAATGGCCCCTACATTACCAAAACCAAAATGAATCCGTTTGCTATTTTGTCCTGCATAACCATTGCCAGCAGTTACTTGATCAACGTGCAAAATTCCTCGATTGTCTACTATTTCTATACGAGTACCAATGGCAGAACGATTACTTTCTACACCTTCTAATTGAAAGCCAATCCAAAAACGGGCATCCAATTCATTTTTAAAAATTTGTGCATTGTCTCTACTGCCAAGGTTTGCCAGCGCTAAATCTTGAGTACCATCATTATTCAGATCACCTGTTGCTACACCGTAAGTAGCCTGCATACTAGAAACAACAGCAGCCGTATCCATACTAAAAAATTTATAATTGCCCTTATTTTCGTATAATAAATTTGGGAGCGGATAAAAATAAGAATCATTGCCTACATAAATATCATTCAGCCCATCATTATCAAAATCAAAAATACTGGCGCCCCAGCCCATACCTACATCGCCAACATCTGAAATATCGGTAAAATTTTCAAAAGTGCCATCTCCATTATTGATGTAAAGTACATTGGCGTATAAATTGGTCACATATAAATCAAAATCTCCATCATTGTCTAAATCCCCAGCATCTACGCCCATCCCAAAGCCTCGATAATCGACGCCTGCTGATTGTGCCATTTCAGTAAAATGGCCTGTGCCATCGTTTTGATAGAGCGTATTCGGAATATTGGCATCGTGCGTGACATACAAGTCTTCGTCGCCATCGTTATCCATATCAAAAAAGACAACGCCCATACAATGGCGGGTATCTTTTAAACCTGCTTGCCTAGTATAATTAGTGAAAGAAGGATTGGTGGCTCCATCATTTAAATATAAGACATTATCACTATTGGAATTAGAAATATAAATATCCAACCAACCATCTTGATTGACATCGCTCATATTTGCCGAAAAAACTCGGCTGTCATTATCTATACCTGCTATTTGAGTAATATCGGTAAAAGTGCCATCTCCATTATTAAAATAAAGGACATCTGCCTCGTTCATATTACCTACATATACATCCTCAAAACCATCATTATTCAAATCGCCCCAAACTGCCATTCTACAATTACCTTGAAAATTTAAACCTACTTCCTGAGCGATTTCTGTAAAAATGCCATTGCCTTTATTTTCATAAAAATGATTAGGTCCAGTACGACAAACGACATAAAAATCTTCTAAATTGTCCTTATTATAATCGCAAAAAGAAATGCCTACATTTTGACCGCCTTGTTCCATCGTGCCAACAGCCTCAGATACATCTCTAAAGGCAAATTGCCCAAAAGCAGCTTGAGTGCATAGAAGGGTAGCAATTATGACAAAAAATTGTTGGTAATTTCGCATTTTGTTCCGTTTAATTTATGTTTCTTTGTATAGTCTAGCAAGAACTTCAACCTTTAGTTTCTCATACCATATTTCTAAGTAAGACAGGCTTTCACCCTGAGAAAAACAATTTGCTATATTTACAGGTTAGCAAATCTAATTCTTGGGTTAATGGAATACCTTAAATCTGGTAATCAAGGATTTTCGGTCAGCTTGTTTAGTTATTGTATAATCAAAAACAAACTTAAAGATGAAACTTAAAAATCTAAAATTAACATTTTTATCGCTATTTGTATTAATTTTTTTCACATCTTTGACAGCGCAGGTAAATATCACCTTTCAGGTGGACATGAGTTACCAGATGGAGCAGGGTAAATTTAATAAAAATAGTGAATGGGTAGAAGTAGCAGGTAGTTTTAATGGATGGAATGGATCAGGTCGTTTTCAAGATGCTGATGGTGATGGGGTGTACGAACTAACAGTAAGTGGTCTTCAAACAGGGGAGAATTTAGCTTATAAATTTCGATTGAATGGACAATGGGATGGACGAGAAGAATTTCCTGGTGTGGGGAATGATCGTATGCATACGGTAGGCGGCGAATCCGAAACTTTATTCCATTGGTATAATAACGAGACACCACCTAATGCGGAATTGGTCGCTGATTTTAATGCTAGTTTAAGAGAATTTTACGAACAAGGTGTCATTACTTACTCAGATCGTTCTTCTGGTCAGGCAGATGCTTGGGAATGGGTATTTGAAGGAGGAACACCAAATGTATCAACGGCGAAAAATCCAGTTGTGCGCTATGATACCCCTGGGAAATATAGTGTTCGCTTAAGGGTGTCTCAAGGCGACAAAACGGAAACGGTTGTTTTGGATGAATATGTGAATGTATTGGAACGAAACACCAGCAATATCCCTTGGTGGAATGAAACTGTTTTTTATGAAATATTTGTCCGTAGTTTCAAAGATAGTGATAATGACGGCATTGGCGACTTTAAAGGGTTGACAGAAAAACTAGATTATTTGAATGATGGAGATCCAACGACCGATGATGATTTAGGCATTACAGGAATTTGGTTGATGCCTATTCATGAATCGGGTAGTTATCACGGCTATGATGTGATTGATTATAGGTCGGTTAAAGAATTATATGGTGGGATGGATGACTTCAAAGAGTTCTTAGCCGAAGCGCATAAAAGAGGGATTAAAGTGATTATTGATTGGGTGATAAACCATAATTCTAGTCAAAGTGAATGGTTTAAAAATGCAGTAACGGGTCCGAATGCGGAGTTTCGAGACTTTTACCGTTGGTCAAATAATGACCCTGGTTATTCAGGCCCTTGGGGACAACAAGTTTGGCATCGAAGAAATAATAATTATTTCTATGGTTTATTTTGGGATGGGATGCCTGATTTAAATCTTGAAAATCCAAGGGTAAAAGAGGAAATATTTGATGCGGCTGATTTTTGGTTAGAAGAAGTGGGCGTTGATGGTTTTCGGTTAGATGCTGTAAAGTTTATGATTGAAGAAGGACGGAAACTAGAAGATACGCAGAGTACCTATACTTTTTGGAAAGAATTTACTGCTAGTGTAAAAGCGGCTAACCCAGAAGCTTTTTCCGTTGGAGAGGCTTGGACGAATACAGAGACGGTTATTAATTATGTCAGAGATGATCGAATTGATTATTGTTTTGAATTTGATTTAGCAGGAAATATTATGTATTCGGCAAATGAAGGAAAGGCAGAGAATATGTATCAGCAAATGCAAAAAATGTATAATATTTATCCGCATTTACAATATGGTACTTTTTTGGCGAATCATGACCAAAATCGAATTATGAATAGTTTTGGAAATGATGAATCTAAAGTGAAATTAGCCGCAGCCATGTATTTGACTTTACCGGGCATTCCTTACATTTATTATGGCGAAGAAATAGGGATGGTGGGACAAAAACCTGATGAATTTATTCGCCGACCAATGCAATGGAATGGGGACCGAAATGCTGGTTTTTCCGAAGTAAGCCCTTGGATAGCCGTACATGGGGGATTCCCAAGATTTAATGTGGAACGAGAGGCTGGTGATCCGAGTTCTTTACTGACTACCTATAAAAAATTAATTCAATTAAGGAATAGGTTAAAGCCTTTACAAGTTGGGACGTATGAACCTGTTTCAACGAATAATAGCCAAGTATTTGCTTTTGTCCGACAGCATGAAGGGCAGGATGTTTTGGTAATCCATAATACAAGCACCTCGGTTATTCGTAATTTAGCTTTAGATTTTGGGAATGCGAATATTCCGAATGGGAATCAATTTTTATTTGATCGTCTAACAGATGAGGCATCAACGTCCATAAATTTGGTAAATAATAGAGCCAATGTTGAGTTAACTTTAAGTGGTCGAGGGACGAAAGTTTTTGAACTAGGACAAACCGTTTCTACAGAATATATTGATAATCAATCTTATGTAAAGCTATTTCCTAATCCCGTAACTGATTTATTGACGGTTGAAATTAATAACTTAGATTGGCAGGAAACGCAATATACCATTAATGATGTACAGGGTAGAGTAGTGGCTATTGGACAAATTGATTTGCGCAATCAGTTAGCGACTATTAATACCAATGAATTGAGTGCTGGTATGTATCAATTGACTTTAAAGAATGCAGAGATTGTACAGCAGATTTCCTTTGTGAAAGGGGAGTAGTAGGCGTAGCAGATTTTTTCGTCCTGCTTAAAAATTGAAATGCTAAAAATCCGTGTACCTTAAATTAAAGGTACACGGATTTTTAGTTTATGAAATAGTTTTAGTTATTTTGTGTATAAGACCGCAAAAAGATAGCAAGGTGCATCGCACCGACTACCTTTTACGCTCTTTTACAAAGGTGGTCGGTGCGATGCACCTTATGCCGTTTTTTGAAATAGCTATTACTGTGTAACATTAATTTCTTTATATTTTGCGAGTCCCGATTCTCGGGACTCGCAAAATATAAAGAAACTTTTGTTACTATATCTTAATAATCAGCGAAATCAGTGTCAAAAAATATAATTATAAATCCCTAATTCAGTATTTAGTCTAATATAAATGAGTCATCGAGCCACATTTTTTAAAATAGTAGAAAAGAGTATTCCTGAAAATACTTTTGTACGCTTGACATTAAGCAAAAATAAGGAGCGTGGAAGCGATTTAAAAAAGGTCATCATCAAATTAGCACTCCTTAAAAAAGGCTTGCAATATTCGATGACTTATAGGCATAAAACCAAGGATATTACCAAAAATTTCCCATTAGAAGAAGGATTAAAACAAATTCAGCACTTAATAGACCATCAATTTTTTATTGCCAATTTATTTACCATCAAAGAAGACGTAAGTCTAGAAATCACAAATGCAGGTAAGGAAAAAATGAGGCGTAGTAAACCTACTTTTCCAGATTTGCCGACACGAGGTCACGATAAACCAAAACAACGTTGGATTAGTGAGACCCATTATTTGAAAGCATTAGGCGTATTAGATGCCAAAGGTCGTATTCAAAAAGATAAAGGAGATAAATACAAACAAATCAATAAGTTTATTGAAATTATAGATGGTTTAGTTCGGCAACATCCTATTTTAAAAAACAAAAAAAATATCGAGGTAGTAGATATGGGGGCAGGTAAAGGATATTTAACCTTTGCTTTATATGATTATTTAATCAATATTTTTAAAACGACTGCTACGGTCAAAGGAATAGAAATACGACCAGATTTAATTGAAAAATGTAATCGGATAGCTCAAAAAGTAGGATTCCAGCAATTGCTTTTTGAGGAAGGTTTTATTAGCGATTTTCAATTAGAGGCGACGGATATTTTGATTGCTTTGCATGCTTGTGATACGGCTACAGATGACGCCATTTATAAAGGCATTCAAGCCAATGCGCAATTAATTATTTGTGCGCCTTGTTGCCACAAACAAATTCGCCAACAAATTAAAGGCAGCCAAACATTACAACCCCTTTTAGATTTTGGTATATTGAAAGAGAGGCAAGCAGAGATGATTACCGATACCATTCGAGCTTTATTATTAGAATCGGTAGGCTATAAAACCAAAGTGTTTGAATTTATCTCTACCGAACATACAGGGAAAAATGTAATGATTGTGGGGCAGAAACACACTAATTCCTTTAATAAGACCGATTATTTAAAGAAAATAGCCACTTTGAAAACAGAATTTGGAATCGACTATCATTATTTAGAACGCTTAATGAAAGCGGAACAAGTAATAAATTCAAATATGCTATCTTAAGATATGTCGGCTATTAGCAATTGTTGACTAAAGCCTTAGTAGACAAATATTTAATACTACTAAATTTTCTTTAAAATCAAGGTTTTCGACTAGGATAAACTCATTACATTATAAAATATACTTTCCAAAACTTTCACTTTGCGCTACTTTTACTTAGCTTTGCCGAAACAATTGCTTTCCAAATAAATACTTTCAAAGAGTATTTTAGCAAATCCAGTCCTATTACTATCCATGAACTCTAAGGGAATTCAATAGAATTATCATCAGATTAGGGAACACAAAAACTACTTGTAACCTACTTCTTTTGAGACATTCAAGGTAAATCACTATAGAGAAGTTCGTGGGATTGTTTTGGAATTACTACCCTATAATTAGAAATTAAGCAACTATTACATTGATTTTTGAATTGATGTAAACCTATTAATTACCATCTATTGTTTAACATCTAATTTTATTAAATTTAGTAAAAACGATAGCATGATTTTTATAGAAGCTACTGTTTTAATACAGTATGACTATAAAGACTATTGTTATAATTTTGAGGGATTTGTCCTTTATTACCTTCCACCGTACTTTCTTGAATTGAATGTTCACTCTATTTTAAATTAAAGAAGCTGACTTGGTCTTACTAAATCAGGCTATCTTTAATCGTTATTCCAACCGTTTTTAAGTATAAAATTTTATTGGTTCACTAACTAGTTTAGGAACGATTCAAAAATAACTTTACATTTTAAAATTGCACCTTATTGATTGTCAGTAGTGGTTTTA
>CAZXYA010000224.1:0-13021 GCA_964644655.1 uncultured Saprospiraceae bacterium
CGATACTTTCAAAGTATCGCCCACCATTTAAGCTTATTTTACTAAATATGCCTACTAAACATTAGGTAGTTAAATTTTAGGGTGGTTTCAAATATTCCCCATATCCCTTCTTGGCTATTTAATTTTATGACAATTCATTTATATTTACAACTCATTTGAACAAAGGAGGTGAATTTTCGTAAAATACCTTTGTAGTTTATGCTTTTATTTAATAATTAATAATCACCAGAATGCTTGTGTTAGATTTAGAACCTACTGTTAAAATTAATGTCAATAAATGGTTAAATGGCGGATATGATGCTGATACCAAAGCTGAAATTAAACAATTATTAGAAACAGGCGCAGTCACAGAATTAACGGATGCTTTTTATAAAGAGTTAGAATTTGGGACGGGAGGATTGAGAGGCATTATGGGGGCGGGATCTAATAGAGTGAATAAATATACGCTTGGGATGGCAACTCAAGGATTGTGTAATTATTTGAAAAACAGCTATCCGAATCAACAAATTAAGGTAGCGATTGCTCATGATTGTCGAAATAATTCTAAAGAATTTGCTAGAATGACCGCAGAGGTTTTTTCGGCGAATGGTATATATGTCTATTTCTTTGAAGGATTAAGACCAACCCCAGAATTATCCTATGTGATTAGAGAAAAAGGCTGCCAAAGTGGAGTCATGCTGACGGCTTCTCATAATCCGAAAGAATATAATGGATATAAAGCTTATGGCGAAGATGGCGGCCAATTGGTTGCTCCAGATGATAAAGCCGTTTTAGATGAAGTTAGGAAAATTGATAGTATCGAAAAAATCAATTTTGATGGCAATGATGCGCTAATTGAAATAATTGGTGAAGAGGTAGATGAAAAATATTTGGAGGAATTGGTGGCTTTGTCTATTTCCAAAGAAGCCATTCAACGACAATCGGATTTAAAAATCGTTTTTTCTCCCATTCATGGTACTGGTGGAGTATTAGTACCACCAGTTTTAGAACGTTATGGTTTTAAAAATGTGACTTTGGTAGAAGAACAAATGGTGGTCGATGGCAATTTTCCTACCGTTATTTACCCTAATCCAGAAGAGGAAGAGGCCTTGAAAATGGCGATTAATAAAGCTATTGAAATTGATGCGGATTTGGTGATGGCTACTGATCCAGATGCAGATAGAGTAGGGATGGCGATTAAAAATGATAAAGGGGAAATAATTTTACTAAATGGGAATCAGGCAGCTTGTTTATTAATTCGATATGTATTAACAGCTTGGGAAAAAGCAGGCAAATTAGATGGAAATCAATATGTGGTAAAAACAGTTGTGACTTCTTATTTGATTGACAAAATTGCTGCAGCTAAAAAAGTCGATTGTTATAACACTTTAACAGGATTTAAATATATAGGGGAATTAATGACCAAATTGGAAGGACAAAAAACTTTTATTGCTGGTGGAGAAGAAAGTTACGGCTATCTAGTCGGAGAACATGCCAGAGATAAGGATGCAGTGGTTTCCTGTGCAATGCTGGCAGAAATGGTGGCTTATTACAAAGATCAAGGCAGTAGTCTATACGAAGCTTTGATTGACATGTATTTAGAATACGGCTTTTATAAGGAAAAATTAATTGCCATTAAAAAAGCAGGAAAAGCAGGTGCGGAAGAAATAAAGGCGATGATGGAGCGATTTAGAAATCATCCGCCAGCAGTCCTAGGAAGTTCAAAAGTAACGATGATAAAGGATTATCAAAGTAGTATTTCTAAAGATATGCTGAGTGGCGAATCGGAAAAAATCGACTTGCCAACTTCTAATGTATTACAATTTTATACAGCTGATGGGAGTATTATTTCTGCTAGACCTTCAGGAACAGAGCCAAAAATTAAATTCTATTGTAGTGTCAATGAACCACTTGCCGATAAAGCAGCATTTGAAGCAGTACAAGAAAAGTTAGATGCTAAATTGGCTAAGATATTAGACGATTTAGGGGCGTAATTTTTGTTCTTAAATCAATAACAGCCAGCAACTAGCAACCAGTATTATGAAACATTACAAAGTATTACTAACCTGTTTATTTATATTTTTCACCGCCTTAATTTCGGCACAAAGTAATCCTGCTTACCAACTCTACACCGCAAAAGGTAAAAAAGTATCTTATAAAAAGATGCTGAAAAAATTGCGACAAGCCAATATTATTTTGTTCGGTGAAAGTCATAATAATCCCATCTCTCATTGGTTGCAATTAGAAGTAGCACAATCTCTTTATCAAACTAAAAAATTAATGATTGGCGCAGAGATGTTTGAACGGGATAATCAAAGGGCTTTAACCCAGTATTTAACTGATGAAATTGACCGAAAAGCTTTAGATACTTTAGTGCGATTATGGAATAATTATCCAACGGATTATGAACCCTTGGTTGAATTTGCTAAAAGCAAATATATCCCAGTAATTGCTACCAATATTCCTAGAAGGTATGCAAGTATGGTTTTTAAAGAAGGATTTGATATATTGATGGATTTACCTAGTGATGAGAAAAAATGGATAGCGCCATTACCTATAAAATACGACGGGGAATTGCCAGGCTATAAAAATATGTTGACGATGATGGGTGGGATGCATAGTAGCGAAAACCTACCGAAAGCACAGGCAATTAAGGATGCGACGATGGCTTTTTCTATAGTAGAAAATTATGGAGGAGATAAAATATTCCTTCACCTAAATGGTAGTTATCACTCAGATAATTATGAAGGCATTCTGTGGTATTTGAAGCAACAAAAGCCTAGTTTAAATTATGCCACTATTTCTACCGTTGCTCAGGAAAATATTACTAAATTGGCAAAAGATTATCTTGGGAAAGCAGATTTTATTATTTGTGTACCTGAAAATATGACGAAGACTTATTAGAGAATCCTACTTTTAGCCATATTTTTTAGTATATATAAAACCGTGCATACAACCTAAATTGATAAAATGCGTTATCTTTAATAGATAATTAGACAGTCAAATTAAAAATTGATAGGGTTTAATTTTTTAACCTGTATAAAATCCGTTGCTAACCTAATCCGTTGCTAATTATTGTTTCAGCAACGGATTAGGTTAGCAACGGATTTTTATTACTTTTTTACTTGACCACCTTACAACACAATCATTGAATCCGATCAATAAAACATATCAAATAATTAGCCTTACATTGGCCTTTCTGATTTTCTTTACATCAGTAGGGTTTTCTATTGATATGCATTTTTGTGGAACGGATTTAAAATCTATTAGCTTTACAGGAAAAGCTAAAAATTGTTTTGAATTAGCTGCATCTAGCACTTGCGTTAAACATAAAAAAATAGCTCCAATGGAGGGAGCATGTGAAAAATCCAAAAAAGATTGTTGTCATAATAAAACACTCCATTTTCAAGCAGATTTAACGCCTGATATTCCTGCGTCTACTTTTTTAATAACTAACCAATTACAAGATTTTATCGTAACTTTTGTAGCGATTTTTATAAATAAAAAATCTTGGGAATATAGCCTACCTACTTTTGTCCATTATAAACCTCCCTTAATAACAAAGGATATTCCTATCCTTGTCCAATCTTTTCTTTTATAGCATATAATTCCTTGGAGGAAAATAGTCATTGTTATACTCCAAACGGGATAAAAAATGATTTTAAACCCCTACTCGTAACCGTCAAATTTATTTGGCTGGTTCAATGTTTATCAGGAATCAGCCAAATAAATTTGGCGATTACAAAATCACTTTTTTACATCGTGCAAAGTATAGTTCAATGATCACTTTTAATTATCAGAAGTAGAAAGAAAATAATAGGATAACTGTTCTTTTCTGACTCCTGACAAGTCCAAAGGACTGGTCTGACTTCTGACTTCTTATATAGTATGCTGAATAAATTAATTAGATTTTTTTTAGAAAATAAGTTGATCGCTTATCTGCTCGTATGCCTATTTGTAGGCTGGGGATTGATCCATGCGCCCTTTGATTTTGGTATTCATGATTTACCTCGTGACCCTGTAGCGGTGGATGCTATTCCTGATATTGGTGAAAATCAACAAATCGTTTTTACCAAATGGACCGGTCGTTCTCCGCAAGATGTAGAGGACCAGATTACCTATCCTTTAACTGCTGCTTTACTAGGAATTCCGGGAGTAAAAAGTGTGCGCAGTAATTCTATGTTTGGTTTTTCTAGTATCTATCTGATTTTTAATGAGGAGGTAGAATTTTATTGGAGTCGTAGTCGAATTTTAGAAAAATTGAATTCCTTGCCCGTTAACACCTTACCTGATGGAGTACAACCTGCCCTAGGACCAGATGCAACTGCCTTGGGACAAATTTATTGGTACACTTTAGAAGGACGTGACCTTGAAGGGAATCCTACAGGTGGTTGGAATCCACACGAACTCCGTACTATTCAAGACTTTTATGTGCGCTACGGACTATCAGCGGCGGAAGGAGTGGCAGAAGTCGCTTCGATCGGTGGCTTTGTCAAAGAGTATCAAGTGGATGTAGATCCTGAAGCCATGAAAACCTATGGCGTATCTTTAGAATCTGTAATGAAAGCCATCAAAAGTAGTAATATAGATGTAGGGGCACAAACTATTGAGATTAACTTAGCAGAATATTTTGTTAGAGGTTTAGGCTATGTCAAAGACATTGACGACATTGAAAAAAGTGTTGTTAAAGTTAATGAAAATGTACCAATTCGGGTAGAGGATATTGCTAAAGTGACGATTGCCCCAGCTACCCGAAGAGGCGTTTTAGATAAGTCAGGTGCCGAAGCAGTTGGAGGAGTGGTGGTGGCTCGTTATGGTGCGAACCCTTTGGAAGTAATTCAAAATGTAAAGGCAAAAATTGAAGAATTAAGCCCTGGTTTGGCAACGAAAACTCTAGCAGATGGTACGATTTCACAAGTAAGCATTATACCATTTTATGATAGAACCCAATTGATCAATGAAACCATAGGTACGCTACAAGAAGCCTTGACCTTAGAAATTTTGATTACGATTATCGTAGTTATTTTAATGTTACTTAATCTAAAGTCGTCCTTATTAATTGCTGGAACTTTGCCGATTGCTGTATTGATGTGCTTTATAGCGATGAAGTATTTCGGGGTAGATGCCAATATAGTAGCGCTTTCAGGGATTGCCATTGCCATTGGAACAATGGTCGATATGGGGATTGTATTGACAGAAAGTATGGTGCATCGAATCAAGGAAGCACTACCAGATGAACCATTATCAGAAAGTATTTACCAAGCTACAATAGAGGTGGCATCAGCTGTACTAACCGCCGTTGCAACAACTGTCATTAGTTTTCTGCCTGTTTTTACAATGGAAGCTGCCGAAGGGAAATTATTTAGGCCCTTGGCTTTTACCAAAACCTTTGCCTTGATAGCCTCCATCATTGTGGCTATTACCATTATTCCTCCGCTGGCGCATAGCCTATTTTCGATTAAATCTACTAAGAAAATAGGGACCATTATTGCTAATATTTTAGCTTTAATTGGTGGATTGGGTATTGCTTTTTTATATGAACCTTTATTGGGCAGTATTTTGCTTGTTGTTGGGGCGTCAGGCTTAATAAATCTATTGATCCAACGATACAGTACTGTAAAAAATAGCAAAAGACTTTCATTGCTGACGAATATTATTTATGCTCTTTTAGTGGCTTGGTTATTAGCGACTATTTGGATGCCTTTAGGTGTCAATAAAAGTAATTTAGCCAACTTTCTTTTTGTAGCTGTTCTAGCTGGCAGTTTGATAGGATTTTTCTATTTCCTTATTTATTTCTATGAAAATATTCTCCGATTTTTATTGCGATTTAAACTTGGGTTTTTAATAGTAGTTGGCTTTATTATTTATCAGGGTTTTATGGTTTTTCAACAAGTGGGGGAAGAATTTATGCCCGCTTTAGATGAAGGCTCTTTTTTGCTGATGCCGACTTCCATGCCGCATTCGGGAATGCAAGAGAATATCAAAAACCTTCGCCTCTTGGATATGGCAGTAACAGCTATTCCAGAAGTAGAAACGGTAGTTGGTAAGGCAGGGCGGGTTAATAGCCCCTTAGATCCAGCTCCGATGTCGATGTATGAAAATGTGATTTTGTATAAATCGGAATACAAAACAGATAAAAATGGACATCGACTACGATTTAAATACGAAGCAGGGGAATATAGTCGAGATGATCAAGGGGAATTAATACCCCATAAAACAGGTCGTTATTATCGACAATGGCGAGAGGAGATTACAAGTGCAGATGATATTTGGGAGGCGATTATAAAAGCGACTAAAATTCCAGGGGTTACTTCTGCCCCTAAATTGCAGCCGATTGAAACACGGTTGGTTATGTTGCAAACAGGGATGCGAGCGCCGATGGGTATTAAAGTTCGAGGGACAGATTTAGCGACTATTGAGGCTTTTGGTTTGGAGTTGGAACAATATTTAAAAAAGGTGGAAGGGGTAAAAGAAGTGGCGGTTTTTGCGGATCGAATTGTCGGTAAGCCTTATTTATTAATGGATATTGATCGTGATGCGATAAGTCGGTATGGCTTGACTATTGAAAAAGTCCAACGACATATTCAAGCAGCAGTTGGCGGGATGAATATGACAAGTACGGTAGAAGGCAGAGAACGCTATGCTATCCGAATTCGCTATCCAAGGGAATTACGGGATAATCCTGAAGTGTTAAAACGGATTTATATTCCCACAGCGACGGGACAGCAAATTCCTATAGGTGATTTGGTAAGCATTCGATATGAACAAGGTGCCCAAGCCATTAAAAGTGAAGATGGTTTCTTGATTGGTTATGTTTTATTCGATAGTGCAAAGAATTATTCAGAAGTAGAAGTCGTAAATAATGCGCAAAATTATTTGAAAGAAAAAATTGCGAATGGTGAAATAGAAGTGCCTGTTGGTATTAATTATCGGTTTGCTGGAAACTATGAACAACAGGTTAGAGCTAATAAACGATTGAGTTTAGTTGTCCCAATTGCTCTAGTGCTTATTTTTTTACTGTTATATTTCCACTTTAAATCTGTCACTATTTCAGCAATGGTTTTTACGGGTGTATTTATCGCTTTTGCTGGTGGTTTTATCATGCTCGGTTTATATGATACGGACTGGTTTTTAAATTTCACGGTTTTTGGAACGAATATTCGAGATTTATTTCAAATAAGAACCATCAATTTAAGTGTGGCTGTTTGGGTAGGATTTTTGGCGTTATTTGGCATTGCTACAGATGATGGCGTATTAGTGGCTACTTTTTTACAGGATAGTTTTAAAAGAAATCAACCTAATTCTATAAAAGAAATTAGAAATGCTGTGGTTGAAGGTGGATTGAGAAGAGTACGTCCTGCCATGATGACTACGGCAACTACTATTTTGGCTTTGTTACCTATTTTAACGGCTACAGGAAGAGGTTCAGATATAATGTTACCAATGGCGATTCCTTCTTTTGGTGGAATGACGCTGCAAATGGTAACCATGTTTACGGTACCTGTTTTATATGCCCTTTGGCAGGAATGGGGGTGGCGAAGCAGGAATTTTTTTAATTGAAATTTTAAAATAATAAATCATGCTAAACATGAAAAATAATATAAAATTTGTACTGATAGCTCTAATTGCAGCAGGCATTGGTTTAGCTACAGGTTACGTACTTTTTGGAAAGCAAGCAATGGCTTCAAACCACGATGTCCATGAACATGGGACTCATGAGCAACCAGCAACCAGTAACCAACGACCAGAAGAATGGATTTGTTCCATGCATCCGCAAGTTCGTCAAAATGAATTTGGTATTTGCCCGATTTGTGAGATGGATTTAATACCTGCGAATAGCAATCAATCAGATGATCCATTGGTCTTACAAATGACGGAGAATGCGGTAAAATTAGCAAATATAGAAACGACTATTATTGGACAAAGCCTTGGAGAATCTGGTAAAACAATTCGACTATCAGGAAAGGTGCAAGCAGATGAACGCTTAGCATCTAGCCAAGTAGCCCATGTGCCAGGTAGAATTGAGAAATTGTATGTCACTTTCACAGGGGAACAAGTTAAAAAAGGGCAAAAAATAGCGGATATTTATGCCCCTGATTTAATTACGGCTCAAAGAGAATTATTAGAAGCAAAAAAAATGCAATCCGTTAATGTTGGTTTATTAGAAGCCGCACGTAATAAATTGCGATTTTGGAAAATAGGAGAGGAGACGATTAAAAATATTGAAGCAACGGGTGCTATTCAAGAGGTTTTTGCTGTTTTTGCTCAGGAATCGGGAATCGTTACCAAGAGAAGGGTAGCGGTTGGTGACCATTTAATGGAAGGAGGGCCACTATTTGATTTGATGAATTTGGAAAAAGTATGGGTGTTATTTGATGCTTATGAAACCGATTTAAAAAATATTAAGGTTGGAGGACGAATTGAATTTTCCGTTGCTGGCATTCCTAATAAAATTTTTAAATCTCGAATTACTTTTGTTGATCCATTAATTAACCCTACTACAAGAACGGTTGCCATCAGGACGGAAGTCAATAACAAAGGTGCTCTGCTTAAGCCAGAAATGTTTGTGAATGGAGTTATTCAAAATAGAAGCGTTTCCAAAAAACAATTAACTGTGCCTCGGTCAGCAGTTTTATGGACAGGTAAACGATCGGTAGTGTATGTAAAAGTTCCAGATATGGATATTCCTTCTTTTAAATATAAAGAAGTGGAGTTGGGAGAAACTATCGGGGATAATTATCAAATTGCCGAGGGACTGGTGGGAGGAGAAGAAGTGGTTACCTATGGCAGTTTTACCATTGATGCAGCTGCCCAACTCAATAATCAGGCAAGTATGATGAATAAGAAGGTGACGCAAAAAAAGGAAAAAAATGGAATGATACCCGATTTTCAAGCGGTTACGCCTGATGAATTTAAGAAACAATTAAATGAATTCGCTAATGAATATATTCATTTAAAAGATGCCTTTGTGGCTACGGATGCCAATATAGCAGCAACGGCAGCCAAAAAAGTAGTGGAAAAATTGGAAGAAATAGATGGTAGCTTACTGAAAGAAGAAGCACTTACTTATTGGTTAGAACAATTAAATGGGCTTAGAGCTCATAGTGAAAAAATTGCTAGACTAAAGCATGTAGCCGCTCAACGAAAACAATTTGGCTTTTTGTCTGATTTACTGATTAATTCTATTGAAGCATTTGGTACAAGCGGAACTGCGCTTTATGTGCAACATTGCCCAATGGCTTTTAATAATCAAGGAGGAGATTGGCTGTCTTTAGAAGAAGGGGTCAAGAATCCTTATTTTGGAGATAAAATGATGAGGTGTGGGTTTGTAAAGAAGGAGTTTATAACGGAATAAATTGAGGTAGACTATTTTTTTAGTACTTTTTGCTATTTGGATTATAGATAAAACCGACATTAATATTGAACCTTCCAAATCCAAGACTTACCTTTGAGGTAAAGAAAGATACAACATAATCCTTTGCCAAAAAATAACATGAACTACATTAAATTCATTTTTTTACTATTTTTCTCTACTTCTCTCCTTGGACAAACGGAAAATCTACTCAATTATGAAGTAACTTTAATTGGTCCAAGTAACGTAGACCATCATCATCCGACGCAAGTCAATTATTACTTAGATTATCTAGATTTTCTAGAAGAGGAAGTTGATATTTGGTTGAAAGAATTAAATACCGAATTAAAGGTAATTAGAAAAAAAAATCGGAGGCGAATTGAAAATAAGCGACCTATCAAATCTAGAGACTATCCAACTTGGAAAAAAAACAATGATATTATCAAAGATTTAGAGCAAGACAAATTGTTTATTAAAAATTATAAAATGTTGTGGGAAAAGTTTGATTATATCGAACCTGATTCTGTGACTACGGTTTTTATGAATGTTTTTGATCAAGACGCCTGTTATGATTTGATTTCAGAAAAACTAGTGCTTTCCCCAAAAGAATATAAAATTGCAACCTATCAACCAGAAGATAAGCTTTTTATATGGAGAGAATTTATCCCAAAAAGTAGTTTCCAATGTCCAACGGGCTATCAAACAAAGAGAAGAACTTGTTGGCAAGAACTAAGTATAGATATTGACAAGCCAATTGATGCTGTTTTCCTTATTCAAAATAAATTAACAGATCTGCCTTTCCACTTAGATGGCTTTAAACAAATTACTTGTCGATAATTAGATTTTTGTCTTTGCTTACTCGGAGAACTAAGCTATTTTTTCTTAGGCTGTCTTAATCTAATTAACCCTTCTTGCACTACAGAAGCCACTAATTTTCCTTCTATATTAAAGAAATTACCACGATTAAATCCCCGACTATTGGAGGCTGCGGGGCTATCCAAGGCATATAATAACCATTCATCTGCCCTAAAATCATGATGAAACCACATGGCATGGTCTAGACTAGCCATTTGCATGAGTTCTCTTTTAAATTTTGATCTATGTGGCAAGAGAGAAGTCCCCATTAAATTATAATCCGAGGCATAAGCCAATACTTCTTTATGAATTCTGGGATCATCACTTTCAATAGGGTCTTTTGCCTTTAACCAAATATGTCGAAAAGGGCGTTTATTTTTTAAATTAATAGGATCAAATTTTTCTACGGGTCTAAATTCTATGGGCCTTTCCACACTATACCGCTTATGCATATTCGGTAATTCTTTTTTGTATTTTTCTGCCCATTCTTTATCCGTGACCAAGGCATCAGGAGAAGGGACATTTGGCATAGAAATCTGATGTTCAAATCCTTTTTCTGCCTTTTGAAAGGAAGCAGATAGATTAAATATCGCACAACCTTTTTGCACCGCAACTACCCTTCTTGTCGTAAAACTTTTGCCATCTCTAATTCGGTCTACTTGAAAAATAATGGGGGTAGAAATATCTCCTCCTAATATAAAGTATCCATGCAAGGAATGTAGAAACCGATCCTCTGGTACCGTTCTTCGAGCCGCATGCACCGCTTGAGCCATTACTTGCCCACCAAATACTCTGCCCCAAGGGGCTTGGTAATTTTGTCCTCGATAAATATTTTCGTCAATTTGCTCTAAGTTCAATAAATCTAATAATGCTTTCGTCGATTTCATATATAATAAATAGCTTGTAATTTATAAATTCAAAAATCCAAAGTTAAACATTCATCAGTTAAGTACGGAATGTGCCAAAAATAACTTTACATGCGATTAAAAAAAATCCATTTAAATACTAAAAGTAACCAATGCTTTCTTATTTTGCACCTTCGTTTTTAATTAACAGCTTTAAACCGTCTTTTATTGGACGCATTATATTTGTTACAAGGGCTATCTTATAAAACCCTATTATTAACTTTTAATCATAAGACATGAGATATACTCTTTTCGTATTATTTTTACTATCCTGTACAGCGTTTAAGCCGTCATTAACAGATCCTCCTACCAAAGAAACCATCATTAAAGAAGATATTCCTTATTTAGTAGATTTTTATAAAAATAGACATCAAAATCCAGAAATTTCTCTAAGGGAGAAAGAAACAGCTGCTGCTTTAGCTAATGAGTTAAAACAAATTGGATTTGAAGTAACAGAAAATTTTGGTGGCTATGGGATTGTTGGTATCTTAAAAAATGGAGAAGGTCCGACCCTTTTGTATCGAACAGATATGGATGCTTTACCAATGCCTGAAAAAACGGAACTTCCTTACGCTAGTACCAAAACCATCGAATATAATGGTTTAAAAACAGGTGCGATGCATTCATGCGGTCATGACGTCCATATGACAACTTGGGTAGGCACCGCAAGAGCAATGGCAAAAATGAAAGATCAATGGAAAGGTACGCTGATGTTGATAGGGCAACCCGCAGAAGAAATAGGTGCAGGTGCTAAAATGATGTTGGATAATGGGCTATACGAAAAATTTGGCGTCCCTAATTATGCAATGGCACTCCATTCTAGTCCGACTATTGCTGCTGGTCAAATAGGCATTGGCGAAGGTTGGACCATGGCAAATACCGAAACGGTTGATATAGAAGTATATGGCATTGGCGCACATGGGGCTTCCCCACATATGTCGATTGACCCCGTTGTAATCGCCAGCATGATTGTTATGGATTTACAAACTATTGTTAGCCGTTCTATTAAGCCTATTGAGGATGCAGTAGTCACCGTTGGTGCAATTAAAGGAGGGACTAAACATAATATTATTGGTGATAAAGTAACACTCTCTTTAACTGTTAGAACCTATAAAGAAGATGTTCGCCAATTGGTCCATAAACGAATTCGAGAAATTTCTAAGGGGATTGCTATTGCTGCAGGACTATCAGAAGATAAATATCCAAAAGTTACGATTCCTGATGATTTCACGCCAGCCAATTATAATCAACCTGCTATGGTAGATAAAATAAAATCTGCCGCAGGTAAAACGATTGGTGAGGATAACGTACTTTATGCTGAACCTCAGATGGTAGGAGAAGATTATGCCATGTATGGACAGACGGAGCATAAAGTACCTTCTGTTTTATATTGGTTAGGTACTGTACCAGATGATCGCATGGCAGCAGGAGGTGATTTACCTGGTCTGCATTCTCCTTTTTATTATCCAGATCCTTCTAAGTCTATTGAAACAGGAGTGAATGTGAATGTTCAGGCTATGCTGGATTTGATGAAAGGATAACTTTTAATTTCATACAGATTTTGAGATTTAAGCTTTTATATCTCAAGAAGATCCTCTATAAAATAAGTTAAGCATATCCCCGAACCCAGCATGCTCATCCATTTCACGGTTCTATTGAAGGTTCCTCGAACCTTCTACTGCTACTAAAAGATGGTTTAAGGGAGCAAAAAAATAGTGATGCTCAATATAGAACATCACTATTTTTTTGTTGATTACTACTGTGTAACAATAGTTTGTTAATACCCCTTTTGCTCGCCGCCTTCGCCGCCGAGCAAAATATAAAGTAATTAATGTAATACTGTAATTACCTATTCGTAGGAAAGTGAATTTATACTTTATTTTATCTCTTTACCGTACACATTTTAAAAATGCTGCCTTTGGCAGCTAAA
>CAZXYA010000225.1:0-12985 GCA_964644655.1 uncultured Saprospiraceae bacterium
CTTTGAAATTGTAAAAAAGTATTACTAGCGGTGTTATTATTGGTATTACTTACCGTTAATTCAAAACAAGAATTCTCTCCACTAATTTCAACTATAGACACATCAGCTTGGACACCTACTTGTGGTCCACCTGTATAAGTAAAAGTATTCGTTCCATTGGTCGTTTCAGAAGTCTGTCCAAAGAAATCTGGATCCAAATTCCAGTCTATTTCATAAGGCATATCATAAGTGCCAACTTCTGTAAAACAACCTCCTCGAAGTCGAGTTCTAATTTCAAATCGAGCGCCATCATCTAAAAATGGAATACCACCGTTATCCATGACGTATTGTTCGACATTTAGTGTATAATCTGCACCATTGACCAAGACATAAGGGGAGTTAGCAGGAACCGTTTGATTATAAAGAGTTCCGCCATTTTTTCTTCTTATAAAAATTTGGAAACTGATAAGGTCCAACTCGGGTTTAGTAACTGTATGCAATTTTGGAAACCGCCAACTTTCTCGATACTCATTTGGAAAATAATCAAAACCAGCATCACCACTAGTACCTAACCAAGATCGTTGTTCCCAATCATGCCTAAATTCGCTACAACCTCCTCTGCTAAAAGTTCCCTGAATAAAAAAGGTTTCGTATAGACCGATTTGATAAATATTATCCACCAAATCATTACAGCGAAACATCGCCCCACCATAATCTTCATCACTCACAAAAAATCGAGCGGCTAAATTCTGATTATGAACACCCGCAGCTACATCTTCTAGGATTCTAAAGAAAAAGTCTATTTTGATAGAATCGCCCGGTGCATAGAAAAAATCAGTTGGTAAATCGGCACAGCCTAAGGAAATTAAATTCGCTACACTTAAATTATTGATTAAATTATTGCCATCTTTAAATTGTTGAATGATATTACAGATATAAGTCGTATCTAAGTCTGTATCATAAATCGTCAATTCTGCACCTAAGGGTAAATAATCTGAAATTGCCATATCCAAAGTTGCAAAAGCAAATTGGAAAGAATCCACCCCATTGACATAGCCTTCATAATGTGCTTTTATCGTATCTCCCCGAATTACACGATCCAATCGAATCATCGAAGTATCAATAAACTCTCCTGCTTCAGGCATACCGTCATCATCATTATCTCCTAAACCTAAACTTGCTCTTTGCACATCCATTACAGTATGGACTAAACCATTACAAGGATTACAACTAGGGCATTCAATTTCTACTGAATTATCAATAGGACAGGTAATAAATTGTGGGGTACAACTCGTACAAGGTGGCATATAATAGCGGATTTCTTGCCGAATATTAGCGACTGTTCCTTGCGAACACATGACCCCCGTTTCATCACAATCTCCTACATATTTCAATAAAATAGCCGAACCACCACCACTTGGAGAAAAACCACTTGGTGGTGTACCTTCCCACCGAACCGTAAGGAAATCAGTAGTGCCGCCACCACCGCTCATCCCATTATCCGTATAATCAAAAAAATCAGGCGTCCACATATCGCCATCATCATCTATCCACATTAAGCCCGTTACATCTAAGCCATTCCCAATTTCATAGGTCGCTTCAATATAGCAAGTTGGGCAATCTTCGTCTATGGTGTTGGAATAGAAAGGAATATTATAAATATTTGTCCCGCCTTCTCCTCCATTTATTTCGATGGGAGCTTCTAAAAAAGTACTTAATGACACTCGTTCACCGCCAAAATTAAATTGCCCTGCATTAAAAGTATTAAATCCACAAAGGTCTTGGTATTGAGGATTATTGGTGTCTTCACCTAAGATTCGCCAGCTATTGACATTTCTAATCTGGCAACCATTACCTGTGCTTTGGTTACAGCCACAACCTGTATATCGATCAAATCGAACAAAAATAGTATCGCCAGGTACTAGGATTAAACTTCCCATATTGAAGCGTAGATTATTAGGAAATCCCGAACAATTATTTCCACCAACACTAGCTGGGGTCAAAGTACTGGGGGTATCATTTTCTCCTAATTGAAAAGTTACAGAATTTTGGTCAAATCCAGTAGTTGGCGAACCTCCATGAGGCGCCCAATCATCTAACCTAAAATCAATATTGGTGGCTGGTGCTTGCCCATTATTGGTAAAATAAAAACCACTCACAATTACTCCATCATTATAGCAGAGTGGATTCATATCGGTACTAAAACCTTCGTAGGGTTGGAAAGAGATACTAGGTTGTTCTGCACCATATTCCACATTTGAGGACCGCATAGATTCTTCGCAAACTTCCCCCTCGCAACCATAATTTACGCCTCTTTCTAGTCTTGCAGGAGTCGCATTACAAGAAGTCATTTGATAAACCTCTTTTATATCAAAAAATTCATTGAACTCTAATAAAGTAGGGTCATTATTATTACCAGAAACATCTACCGCTTCTGCAATCAAAGCACCATCTAATACAAAATAAGTTCGCCCGCCTGCTTGTCGGTCAATTGGAATAGAGATACCATTCACCAATACATCTACTATGTCTAAATTAGCGTGGTCTTCGATAAAAAATTCTAGGGAATCGAGTACTCCTTGCGAACCATTTACAATTCTGGTGGTGACCGTATCTATTTTATTTAGGTACATTTCCAAGTTAGTAGGCGTCGTACTTGGAATTGTTAAGGTAGCTTTGGCTACTTCAAAATTAGGAGACTGCTGGGTAAAGATATTTTGTCCACCACCCGCACAATTAAAAGTGATGCTTAAATTTTTATCCCCTGCACTATTAACCGTTGGAATACCATCACAATTAAGCCCCAAATCAATCATAAAGGTGATAACTTGATTAGGGTAAATCGTATCAATAAAAAAAGTAGGAGTACTAGCATCTACCACCGTTGCATCTCCAACTAAACTCCCTGCTACATAGAAAAAACCTGGCAATAAATTAAAATTGGCATCTATATTAGCAATCGTATCGGTAATTAAATTTTCTACGGTTACTGTTATGGTTTTCTCAGGACCACAAACACTAAATTTATCGACACCCGATTGAGGTACATTAATGGTTACATTAAAATTGGAGCCTTCTAAAATGATAATTTTGACCGTATCTCTAACTTCGCAACCATTGGCATCGTCAGCAATTAATTCGTATTCGGTGGTTTCTGTAGGACTAATGGCTACCGTTTGACCGCTTAAAATTGGTCCGCCCGTTAAAGCTTGCCAACTGTAATTGGAAAACCCTGATTGGCCAACTAGGTTAATCGTCATCCCTTCACAAATAGTCTGATCTCGACCTGCAAAAATGGGAATAGGCGTAAATCGATCAACGGTCACTTCCAAAGAATCCATACATACTGGGTCAATAACTCGAAAAGCTCTAGTCCCATTTATCATCCCCGTTGTAAAAGTAGCCGTTGTACTAATATTATCATTAAGAATAGTTCCACCAGGACCTGTCAATCGACGCCAAATAAAATTGCTACTTCCTCCAGTTGCTGTTAGGGTTACATTGTCTTCAGGACAAATAATAGTATCATTAGAAACCGTTAATGCAGCTAAAACAGTAACGGTCACTTCTAAAGAATCATTACAATTAACATCGACGACTCGATAAAATTTAGTATTGGTTAAAACACCTGTATTTATAGTTGAATTTGTACTTACATTTGCATTAATAATCGCACCATTTGGGGCAGCAATTTCTTTCCATAAATAATTAGCGCTTCCACCAGAGACCGTTAAATCAATTGCTTCATCAATACAGATAGTCGTATCATTGGAAATCATTAATTCGTCTAAAACGGTTATGGTTACTTCTACTGCCTCATTACAGTCGGTATCTAGTAATTGGAAAGTCGTAGTGGTTGTTAAATTACCTGTATTATAACTCGTGCCTGTTCCTAAATTATTGGTTACTACATTCCCATTAGGGCCGTCTAATTGTTGCCAGACTCGATTAGCACTACCGCCTGTGATGCTTAAAGTTGTAGCTGTATTATAACAGATTGTTACAGGATTAGCAATTATTAAATCCTCCAAAACCGTTACGGTTACTTCTACTGCATCATTACAATCAGTATCCAATAGTCGGTAGGTCGTTGTGGTCGTTAAATTACCTGTATTATAACTCGTGCCTGTCCCTAAATTATTGGTTACTACATTTCCATTAGGCCCATCTAATTGTTGCCATACTCGATTGGAACTACCCCCTGTAATGCTTAATGTAGCTGCCGTATTATAACAAACTGTTGTGTCACTAGGTGTCATTAATTCACCCAAAACAGTTATAGTTACTTCTACCCCCTCATTACAATCGGTATCGAGTAATCGGAAAGTCGTAGTGGTGGTTAAGTTACCTGTATTATAATTAGTACCTGTTCCTAAATTATTGGTTACAACACTTCCATTAGGGCCGTCTAGTTGTTGCCAAATTCGATTGGAACTACCGCCTGTGATGCTTAAAGTCGTAGCGGTATTATAACAGATTGTTACAGGATTAGAAATGATTAATTCCTCTAAAACTGTTATAGTTGTTTCTAAAGAATCTGCACAATTTCCTCCGCTAACCACCACTCGATAAGTTATATCCGTCGTTAATTCGCCAGTATTATAAGTTGCATTGGTACTTAAATTAGGGTTCATAATCGTTCCTCCGGGGCCGCTTAATTGTCTCCATAAATAATCCGTTCCTCCAGTAGCCGTGAGGTCAATAGCATCATTATAGCAAATTGTGGTATCATTCTGAGAAGTGATATTGATGCTGTTTATCAATAAGGGAGTACTACTAGTAGTTTCCTCACAAGTCGCTCCAGCACAACCATAATTTGCACCTCTGACAAAAGCGGTGGGACTTGATGTACAATCGTTTAATTGATAATTTTCAATAATCGTAAATACTTCATTTTCTTCAAATAAATTAGCATCACCATTATTACCTCCATTATTTGCCAAAGCAATCAAGCCACCTGAAATGGTATAAAAAGAGGTGTCTCCAGAAGTACTACTTGGTATTAATAGATTCCCATTGAGCGTAGTGGACGTAAGGGTTAGTTGGGTTGGTTTTTTAATATAAAAAGTTAATTCCTCTAATGGGCCTTCACTTGTATTGGTTAAAGTACTCGTAATGGTTGCTGTTTCGTTTAGCGTTAAATTTAAGCTTGATGGAGTCGAACTGGTAAAAGCTAAAGTAGGTTTAACTAAATCAAAATTGGCTGAGGTTTGGGAAAATGTACCCGTACCACCCATATAAGTAAAATCAGCCGTTATATTTTTATTGCCACCCAAATTTATTTCGGTAATCCCATTGCAGTTAACAATCGCCTCAAAAGCAAAATTTTGTTGAATGCTTGGAAATAAAGTGTCTATAAAAAAGGAAGGGGTAGTCGCATTTAATAAAGTAGCATCGCCTGATAATGACCCTGTTACATAAGAAAAACCAGTTAATAAGGGAATGGAAATAGTAACATCGGTAAGTGTATCGGTAAGCAGATTTTCTATGGTTAAACTAATGGGCTTCGCCGCGCCACATACAGAAAAGTTATCTACCCCTTGAGCAGGAACAGCTAAATTGACCTGTAAGTCTTGGGCAGATATAGCAGTAATGGGAGCTAATAGCAACCATAGCCCAAGTATAAATAATCCACATGTCTCTTTGATTGACTTTAGTCGAAGAAGGCCCGTCAAACTTTTATAAGGTTTTGAAGCCACTATCAGACCAAGCCAATGCTTGTAATCTTTCATCATTTCGAGTCTTTACCAATTACTTAAAACCAATACAGTAGTAGTCCATATTTGGCAACAAAATCACCAAATGGTTCAAGTAGCAACAGAAGTCGCTAATGCGATACCTTTATGCGTATTAGATTCTCTCTATACTTTGCATGGGGTAAAAAAGTGATTACGTAATCGCCAAATTTATTTGGCTGATTCCTTGAAAACATTGAACCAGCCAAATAAATTTGGCGGTTACGAGTAGGTAGGCAAAATCACTTTTTATCCCATTTGGAGTATAAGTAAACTAAAAAGTAGTCTTTAACTACAGTCAATATTATCATGACTTAGCCTGCTTGTTTAAGCGTTCTTTCGTTTACAGTAAATAATAATAAATAAATTCTCGGTGCTAAATTTTAAAGAAATGACTGCGTTAATGGTAAGAAAGGGGGTATCCTTTCTGAGAAATTCAAAATTGAAAATTTTAAATTAAAAATCTAAAAGTGCCTAAGGAATGAATTAAAATTAAAATGACAATTAAAACCACTACTGACAATCAATAAGTTGTAATTTTATAATGTAAAGTTATTCTTGAATCGTTCCTAATAAGGAAATTACTTTGAGATATTGAATAAGGTATTTTACAATTTCAATTTTCCAGCTTTCTAAATTTATAGGTTTAGCTTTGTATCTAACAAAAATAGGAAGAGAAAATCAGGAATGTTTATAAAAACCCAACGATTTGTGACAATGTAATAATCTAATTAAATGCTATACATTTTTATAATCTTAATAAAATTTAAAATTGCAAAGTGTCTTTCATTTGTTTTCACACTAATATAAATAAGTTAAAAAAATATGCTTACAAGTAAGGATAACAGGTAGGATTTAAGTGACGAAATGCTGGAGTTTAAATATATGCTTAATCATTTGGTCGAATAAATGGATGCCTACTAAATGTATATTACGGTCCTTCGCTAGTTGGGTGGAAGAGGGAGCTTAAGGGGAAAAGACACTAATTAATCAATTTGATAGTAATATATATTTGAAATCTTTACTTTTTTTAAACCAGTTGGTCTTTCCGCTCTATCTTCTACTACACTAAATAAGTTATTCGTTAGAAATATATGTGTATCATCACTTTCTATCAGATACCCGCTAATTACAGGCACTCCCTTAGAGAAAAAACTAAACCGTTGCTGATGCATTAGTGGATTAACTACTATTTCTTTTAGGGTTTCTTGCAAAGCCAATTGTTGCTGCCGTTGAAGGCGTTCAAACTGTGCTAAAGGGGAATAGTCTATAAAATGATTTAGGGCATTAAAATCCACTTCTCGATTCGCAATTAACCGTGTTTTAGGATAATTATTAAGTGCTTTTTGTCGATTCTTATTTGCAACTCCATCAATAACAGCACCTAATCCAATTCCCCCAACTCCATAGAACATACCGTAAACACCTGCTATACTTGCCACATTCGGTACATCTTCGGCTGGACTAAGGGCTGCAATACCTGTCATTAGAAGCGCTATCATACCACCAAGCATTTTTCCTGTATGCTGTTTAGTACTACGAATCGTCAGTTTTTCTAGGTCATCTAAAGCTATTTTTTGACAAGATTGACATGCGTTTAGGAGATTTTGCTTTAAGTGTTTTTTATTGGTAAAAAAAGTAAGGGTCGTTTGGTCGATATCCATTAGATAGCCTTTTTGCATTTTCTCACCAGCTATTTTTAATTTAATAGGAATTTGCGTAATACTTTCTATCTTAGTCTGTGCAAAATTGAAAGTAGTAGTCATTAAAAAGTAAATGATCAGTATCCATTTCATAGGTTTTAGTTTTGGTCCGTAAAAATTAGTTACCATTTGTTAGTAACAGGATTTGTCTAGTAACCTGCAACTGACAACTGGTAACTGCAATAATTAATCTTCTTTGATTACTTGAGCGCCTCCACTCGTAAATTGATTGGTAATCTCCCCTGTACCTTTGAAATGCAAGACACTATCTTCTGCTGCAGTTACGTTAATCGTCCCCATAACCGTCAAAAATACTTCGCTATCTCCTACCAATTCTACATCTAATTTGTCACAAACCAAATCATAATCTCTAACCTGTCCATCTCCAGCTATTTTTAAGCCAAAATTATCCACTTGGCCACTTAAACTTAATTCGGCATCACCTGCTATTATAGCAGTTATTTCTTGAACATCAATCATACCTATCATTTTACTATCTCCTGCTAATTCCACGTTAATCCGCTCTGTTACCAATTCGTTTTCTAATTGTATAACTGCGTCACCTGCAACTTTATAGTTGATGATTTCTTGAGTGCTGATATATACCTTGGTCGTTTCTTTACCATCAATATTGATATTACCTTTCATTTTAATTTTTAAGGTATTGCCAGCCTTTTCAATCGTAATGAATTCCTGTAAATTTTCATTCGCTTCTACTTTTACACTTTCTGTAGTTGCACTAGAAGTAATAAATACTTCAAAATCGCCAGCTACTTCTAAAGCATTAAAATCAGTAATATTTTTTTCTACGGTCGTAATATTTGCCGATGGGCTAATGGTTTCTTTTTGACAAGAAGTCATAAACATTACGAATGCAACTAATACTAAAACAATCGGGAAATTTTTCATAATAAAGGGTTTTAAAAAATGAATAATCGGGTTGATTTCTGGTTCAAAGGTAAGATAGAGGAGCGTCGTTCGCAGTAGAAAATAGGTCAACGCCTACAAAAAGAAGGTGAATGTAGATTTTTTTAAGGTAGAGATAGATAAACACTAAGTTACTATACACTTTTTCTAGTTCGCGCGGCTTCGCCACGCTCACGGAGGGGATTTGGGGGATAAAGGCTTTAAAAAGCTGCCAAAAGCAGCTTTTTAAAGCCTTTATCCCCCAAGCCCCCTTTTCCGAGCCGCCGCAGGCGGCGAGGAAAAGCCAAGTTTGGCAAAAGTGTATAGTAATTTAGATAAACACTCAACCCATATTTTTTTACTATATTTGAATTACTAAAAATATTATAATTAAAAATATATGTTTTAGTTGACAAAAATATAAACTTTTTGTATTTTTATCCAAGATTTGTAAACATATAAGTGATGACCCTCTATGGCAGAAATACGGAAAAATAAGAATCGTGCAGTAATTAGTAGAAATACGGAAAAAAACACCCTACAACAAGGAAAATTCTATGCTTTGATTATTGGGATTTCGGCTTATAAACATTTCTCTTCTCTAGAATTCCCTGTCAAAGATGCTCGAAAAATAGAACGGATTTTACACACCCAATATACTTTTCAGAAAGAGGATATTACCTTTTTAGAAAATCCTTCTCGCAGCAATATCTTAGATACTTTAGATGGGTTTGAACAGATTTTGAAAAAAGAGGATAGCCTACTCATCTTCTATGCAGGTCACGGACATTGGGATGAGAAACGAAATCGTGGATTTTGGTTACCTAAAGAGGCTAAAATCAAAGCAAAATCAGCATGGATTTCTAATTCTACTTTACAGGATTATTTAATGGCTTATGAATGCCAACATGTTTTAGTTATTTCTGATTCTTGTTTTAGTGGTGCTTTATTGATGAATCGAAGTGCCATGCAGGATGCCAGCAAAGATTTTCAGGTTTTATATAGTGCCAGAAGCCGAAAGGCAATTACAAGTGGTGTCAAAGAAGAAGTACCTGACCGTTCTGTATTTTTCAAAGAATTGAGTAATTTTTTAAAGCGCAATAAACAAGCCTTTTTATCTGCTTCAGAACTATATGCAGGGATTCGCAATAAAGTGATTGCCGAAAGTAGGCTCAATCAAAAACCACAATTTGGCGCGATTGATGAGGTTGGCGATGAAGGCGGTGATTTTATTTTCATTAAAAAAGGAGGAACTACCGCATTAACCATTAAAAAACAAAGTCCTTTTGATAAACTAATGAAAGATCCTCGGATTAAAGACCGTTTGATTGCCCTTAGAAAACAATTGACCAGAGATATTCCAAGCAAATCATTAACTGGTAATTTATTAGTTGCCTCTTGGAATATTCTAGAATTAGGCGGTGATAAATATGGCGCACGAACAGAAGAAGCCATTGCCTACATTGCAACCATCATTTCACGGTTCGACATTGTAGCCATTCAAGAAATTTATGGCAATTTTAAAATACTCGATGACCTCAAACATTATTTAGGCGAACATTGGGAGTATATATATAGTGATACTTCCCTCGGTTTTGGTGGCAATGATTATCGACTCGGCTATTTTTTCGACAAACGAAAAGCAGTACAAGGTGGCATCATTAGTGATTTGATTTTACCGTCTGTTCGGTCTAGAGATGAACAAGGTCATTTTCAGTTTAAACCTGCTATACAGCTTTTGCGTCCCCCCTTTAATTGTGGCTTTAAAATCGAAGATAAACGTTTGATTTTATGTAATATTCACTTGGTTTTTGGCCAACGTCAAACCAAAGCAGAACGGTTAGCTGAACTGCAAAGCGTCTTAGATTTTTGGAAACGCAGAACGAGTATTAATACCGTATGGTCAAAAAATGTGATTTTATTAGGTACGCTACAAACCGCTAAATTAAGCGCCAAAGAACTCTATATGATTGAGGAAAGTGGTGTATTCCAACAGATTCTGCCTCTAAAAGTAGCCTCTAATTTTACTAAAACCCGCCATTATAATCAAATGGCTTTTCATTTAGGCGATGCCAATCTTTCCTTGACCAATCAAGGCGGCGCTTTCGATTTTTTTGAATCTGTTTTTCGCTTTGAAGATGTAGCGGCTTATCGACCAATGATTAAACGGACGCACTTCTTTAATAAAAATGGAGAAAAACGGGAATTTAGAAGTAAAACTTTTTATTATAAAACCTTTTGGCGAACCGCACAGATGTCTAATAATTTGCCAATTTGGACGGAGATAATTACAGGATGACAGGATTTTGCAGGATTTACAGGAAGGACGAGCTAGGAGGATTCGCTACGGATTCAGACGGATTTAACGGATGGAGGACGGATCTGGTATTATTATTCTAATAGAATGGCTCATCATTCCCAATAACCTATGTCTCAAAGAAAGATGGTTCGATAGACAAATTAATTGCTTATGACCCGCACATCGGCTTAATGCCTTCTGAAAACAAACTCAATACCATAATCTATAAAGAAGGAAAATGGTCAGATGTAAATGCGGCTACTTTATTTAAGGATAGTCCCTCCAATCTGCACCTAGAAATAGCCATGGAAATAAAATTAACGGACTGAAAAAATAATATAGCAAAAACTCGTATCTTTAAACTTCAAGATTCAGGCGAACCACCCCCACTAGCGGTTTTTGAAAATTGAAAATTAGACATTGAAAATTGAAAATTTAAAAATCTAGTACCATGGAAGCCTACGCTCAAGTTCTCTTATACGCCATTCCTGGTTTTGTTGTCCTTATTATTATCGAAGCGATTTATGCCTATTTTAAAGGTAGTTTTAACTTTCGGAGTATGGATACTATTTCCAGTCTAAGCTCTGGTAATACCAATACTTTAAAAAGTATTTTGGGTTTGAGTATAGTCATCATCAGTTATAGTTGGGTACATAGCAAAGTAGCTTTGGTAGAGATAGAAACGACTTGGTTGGTCTATTTACTCAGCTTTATTGCGATAGATTTTGCCAGTTATTGGAGTCATCGCTTGAATCATAGCATCAATATATTCTGGAATCGACATGTCGTGCATCACTCTAGTGAGGAGTTTAATTTGGCAGTCGCTTTGCGGCAGAGTATTTCTGGTTTTGTGAGTATGGGTTTTATTTTCTTATTTCCTGCTGCTTTATTAGGTTTGCCACCAAAAGTGATTGGGTTAATTGCACCGCTTCATTTATTTATGCAATTCTGGTATCATACAGAACATATCGGCAAATTAGGTTGGTTAGAATACATTATCGTTACGCCTTCCCAGCATCGGGTGCATCATGCGATTAACCCCATTTATTTAGATAAAAACCTATCCGCTATTTTTTGTATTTGGGATAGAATTTTTGGTACTTTTCAAGAGGAATTGGATGAAGAACCTTGTGTCTATGGTGTCACTCGCCAAGTCAATACTTGGAATCCAATTAAGATAAATTTTCAACACGTTTGGTTATTGGCAAAAGATGCTTGGCGCACCAATAATTTTGTAGACAAACTTCGGATATGGTTTATGCCCACAGGCTGGCGACCTGCGGATGTAATGGAGAAATATCCTGTTCCTTCTTCCAATCCAAAAACTTTTGTCAAATATGATACCGAAGCTTCTACAGCATTAACCGTCTGGTCTTGGACACAGTATTTAATAATGAATGCCTTATTGATTCATATGTTACTAAAAATTGCAGATATTCCAAGTGCAGATATGTTTATCTACGGCGCTTTCATGTTTTTAGTGATTTATAGCTTTACTACTTTAATGGACAGAGACCCCAATGCTATTTGGATGGAGGCCCTCAAATCTTTGGTTGGTTCGGGCATCATTTATAGTACAGGCGATTGGTTTTTATTGGACGAATTGGTGACTGGCGGGACTGTTTTTGTGGCGGGATATTTTGTGCTTTCAACTTTGGTTGTCGGTTGGTTTGTAGTTTATGAGATTGGGTGGGAGCGGAGTTCAGAGGTGGAGCAGGTTGGTGGGTTGAGGAACTAATTTTGCCTTACATGAATTATAGCCAATAAAACAAATGGCCTAAGAAAGAAAAAACCTTGCCGAAAAAACACGACCTGAATTAATCAAAAGAAAAGATAGAATTGTAGAAGCTGATGATATGGTAAGAGAATATATCCAGATGGTTGTTTATCCACAAATCGGAATAGAAATAAAATGACCCACCACCAAAGAATCCAACTAGCAAAAAAATCCTTAAAAGGCGTCTCCATAGGCGATGCCTTTGGCGAAAGCTTTTTCGGGGAAACCAATCAAATGATGCATGCCATCCAAAAAAGAGCTATTCCTAAAACAACGTGGGAATTTACTGATGATACTGTTATGGCAATTGCTGTTTATGAGCAATTAGAAATCCATCAGCAAATCAATCAAGACCAATTAACAAATCAATTCGCCATTAATCATGAGAAAGATGTCAATAGAGGATATGGGGCAACTGCAAGACGAATTTTAAGAGAGATTTCAGCAGGTGATTGCTCATCCTCCTTAATTTAACCAAAACAAATAATGAAAAAATATCTCCTCTTCTTCTCCTGTCTGCTAATAGCTTCTTTAAATAGTTCTTGGAAGAAAACTCATAATCGACTAATAATCAGTAAAATAAGTT
>CAZXYA010000226.1:0-12971 GCA_964644655.1 uncultured Saprospiraceae bacterium
GATAATTTTTTTATAGGTAGGTCGTCTTTCTAAGCGGATTTCTTCGCTCGTTTTAGTATTGGTAATTTGCATTTAAAATAGATTGAATTCTAAAGCCTCATAGTATATTCGGTTGTCAGTTCTTAGTTGTTGGTTAAGGTATAAAACCCATAACAGATAACCGACAACTGAACACAGTCCCAATATACAAAGATATGGTTTGTTAGGATAGTCTAAAGTGACTTTTAACTCATAACGCCTTTTTCGACTTCAATATTCCTATAATAATCCAAACTTTCTATAATTAAGACTTGATTACAGGTCTGATTGATAATTGCTTTTCCTGGTGCTTTTAATAAAGTGAAGTTAATTTCGTCTTTTTCGTTCTTTTTATCCTTTTTCATTAGACGAATTAATTTGGTGTAGGAGTCACGATTTATATCAACTTTGCCATAAATTTTTATAAAAAAGTTAGTAATTTCTGTTAAGTCTGCTAACGCTAAACCAGAAACTTTATGGGCAATATAAGATTCGCAAATCATCCCAATGGCAATGGCTTCTCCATGTAATAAGCGATTCGGTGTTTCTAATAAATCACTTTCAATGGCGTGACCGATGGTATGACCAAAATTTAGGGCTTTTCGTAGGCCTGCTTCAAAAGGGTCAATTTCTACAATACGTTGTTTTATTTTTAAAGAAGGGGCTAAAAAACTAACCCAATCTATATGCACTAAATGGTCAATTTCTCGAATGCGTTCCCATTGGTTTTTATCTTCAATCAAACTGTGTTTGACTATTTCGGCAAAGCCACTTCGCAATTCTCCTTTGGGTAAGGTTTTATGAAAAACTGGATCTACAAAAACCGCTTTAGGGTTTTCAAAAACCCCTACACTATTTTTCACTTCATTAAAATCAATACCTAATTTACCACCAATCGAAGCATCTACCTGTGATAATAAAGTCGTTGGAATTTGAATAAAATCAATGCCTCTTTTATACGTGCTTGCCGCAAATCCACCCATATCTCCTATGACACCACCACCTAAGTTGATACATAAATCTCTTCTGCCAATGCCATTATCCATCATTTGTTGCCAAATCAATTGCGCTGTGTGGATATTTTTATTCAACTCTCCTTCTGGTACTGAAATTAATAGAAAATTGTCAATATCGATATATTTTGCTAAAATAGGTAAACAATATTTCTCTGTATTTTCATCGACAATTAAGACTGTTCGAGGATAGCCTTTTTCTTTTAAAAACGTTTTCAATGATGGAAATATATCGCCTACAAAAATAGAATAATCGGATAAATCTAATTGTTGCATTTATTGGGTGTTAATCACGAATAAGTGTAAATTTTCACCACAAAAGTAGGTAGAAAGTTTTTTAGAAGAAATGCTGATGCGCTTTCTTTTAAAAGAATTTGACGCTAGAAATGAAATTATAGAAGTGAAATCCCTAAATTTTACCTAAAAATTGAACTATAGCCATTCAATTGTAGTTGAAAAAAGTGAAAAATCATTAATTTTGCAAGAATTTTGTTGCACCCACTTAAAAATGGGGAAAAGGAATAATTATTGATTTTGGTTTGGTAAAAACCGTAATAACCATAAACTTAATCTGCGTATGAATCCTAAAGAAGAGAAGACAAGATATTCCGATGATGAATTAGAAGAATTCAGAATTTTAATTGAGAATAAATTAGTGAAGGCTAAAGAACAATTAAATTTTTATTTAACACAATTGGGAGAAATTAACGAAAACCAAAGTGCTAAGATTAAAGGATTAGACGATGGAAATGGTACGGTAGAAGTAGAAAGGATGAATACCTTAGCGGCTCGACAAAGAAAACACATTCATCATTTAGAAAATGCTTTATTAAGAATACAAAATAAAGTGTATGGGGTCTGTCGGTCAACTGGAAAATTAATTTCCAAAGGCCGATTAAAAGCCGTGCCCCATGCTACTTTAAGTATTCATGCAAAACAAGCTAGATAAATAATCGTTAAAAGATAGCGATTACTCAACAACTACTTAAAAATAGTGATTATACAATCGTTTTGTATAATCACTATTTTTTTAGTTTTTACCAGAATCTATCTAGGTTGTAAACAAGGGTTATTCGTACCTTTACTCATTCAATTAAGAAATAATCATAAAATATACAGATTTGAAGCGTTCTCATATCATTATTATCATTGTTTTACTAGTACTTTTTTTAGATCAAGCTCTAAAGATTTGGGTAAAGACCAATATGGAATATGGCGAATATTTTAACCTACTTGGTTTTGATTGGGCTAGAATTCATTTTGTCGAAAACCCAGGAATGGCTTTTGGGATAGAATTAGGCGGAGATTATGGAAAATTAGCACTAAGCTTATTTAGAATTGGCGCCGTCTTTTTTCTGATTTATTATATTGGCGAACTGATTAAAATGAAAGTTCCATTTGGTCTACTGATTAGTTTTGGGTTGATTTTAGCTGGTGCATTAGGGAATATCTTAGATAGTGCTTTTTACGGATTAATTTTTTCTGCCTCTGAATATCACGGCGGTCTGGCGGAGTTTATGCCAGAAGGTGGTGGTTATGCTAGTTTTCTACATGGTAAAGTAGTGGATATGCTGCATTTCCCCCTTTTTGAAGGCAGGTTTCCTGAATGGCTACCAAGATGGGGCGGGCAACATTTTGAATTTTTTCGACCTGTTTTTAATTTAGCAGATACCTCTATTACGATTGGGGTTTTAAATATTATTCTATTTCAACGAAGCTTTTTTGCAGTAGAAGAACCAAAAGATAAAGATTTAGATACAACTGAAAAGTCTGATGAAGCTGTTGAAGCTAATACCATAGGGACAACTACAACAATTGAAACTGAGTTTTCTGCGGAAGATATAGCCGCAACGGATTCTGTTATTACGGGCGTGAAACCAGAAGGTGTTAATCCAGAAAATATTGATCCGCATAGTCCTCAGGAATAGTGCTTGTTTCTGAAACTATGTCGCCTTTTCAAGGCTTTCATGATTGTTGAATGAATTCGACTAGTAGAGATTAAAGTCTATTACTCCAAAAAATAAAATATTTAAAACTTAGTTATCCGATTTCATTATTTCTAGTGATATATTCCAAAAGTTTTGATTAATTATATTGTCATTTTTAGGTACATCAGCACCGACTATATTTGTAACTCAGCCACAACCTTGCTTGTTCTTTAGAGGTGCGTCAGCACCAGTTATGTTCAACATGATCTGTGCTGACGCACCTTTCTGGAGGCGATTCCAAGTAGTTTAGTTACAAATATGGTCGGTGCTAGCGCACCTTTAGACATTAGAATTACTGTCAAAAATTTTTGAACCACTAGTCTCAACGGGACGACATATCATAGCATGGGGTGAAAATCCTATGAAAAATGATTTAATAATTTACAATGAATTTACCGATATTAAAACAAACCAAATAATTTCAATATCGCCCAAATCACCACCACAATTAATAAACGATAAGCCCAGACTCCCGCATTTTTATATTTAGAGGCATAAGTTGCCGTCAGCCAACCGCCTGCCGTTTGTCCAATGGCTAGAATGCCACCTAATTGCCAATCAATAAGCCCTTTGTATTGAAAAATAGCAACAGCTATTATGGTGTAAACTGCTACGACAAAAGTCTTTACCGCATTCCCTTCAATGATGTTATATTTAGCGACTAAGACCATAGAGGCTAGATAAAAAACTCCCATACCCATTTGAATAAACCCACCATAAAAGCCTAAGGCTAAAAAAACAGGAATGACAATCCATAAAGACAAACCTTCTAATTCATTGGTTTCTTGTAGCCAACGTTTGGGTTTGATTAGGATGATAAATAGCATAAAAATCATCAAATATTGAAAGACCGTTTTAAACTGTTCATTGCTCACCCATACCGCCATAATGATACCTGCAATAGCCCCGATGATAGTTGGAATGGTATAACGACTACTTTTAATCATATCCAGTTTGCCATTTTTATGAAAGGCATAAGTGCCAGCTAGTCCTGCCGTTAAAACACCAACTCGATTGGTGCCATTTGCCATATTGCCCGGTAAACCCAATAATTCTGTTAAAATTGTCAAAGTAATTGCTGAACCGCTTCCTGCTAAAGTATTAATAACCCCTGCGGCAAATCCGCCAGAAATTGCAATTGCATAATGATACCATTCTAAATCCATTATCTATATATTTTGCCCAAAGGTAGCCAATTCTTAGTGGTAACTTTTTAAAACAGCATGATTTTAAAAATCATGCTGTTTTAGCACGATGAATTTTGTCGACTTCAAAGAATTCAATTACCTTTAGGCATTGTTTGATTTTGCTAGAGAAAAGTACACCTGTATGCAACATGAAGAGATAAAAAGGCTTTTGTCTTTTTCACCTACCGTTAAATTATTGCGTTCTAAAAATGCGCCATTAATTATTAGTTTTCTCTATGAAGAATTCAAAGTGAATAATCGCATTACCTTGCCTGCCTACGAATTAATTAGTCATTTAGCAGAATATATTGAAGCCTTAGAAGACCGAGAATTAATAGAAATCCAGGACAAAGATTCTTTGGTCATAGCTCGAAATTTTTTGGATAATTGGTGCAATGAAGGACATCGTTTTTTGAAACGGTATCCAGATGACCAAGGAGAACCAATTGTGGAATTAACGACCCATACCGAAAAAGCTTTTCAATGGATGGAGAATTTGCAAAAACGAGAATTTGTCGGTACAGAATCCCGTTTTTTAAATATTTATCAGCAACTACGAGAACTAATTGATAATACCTCTACTGATCCAAAGCGGAGGATTAAGGAACTAGAAAAGAAAAAGAAGGCATTGACCAAAGAAATTAATGCGATTAAAAAATCAAAAGTAGTTGCTACTTTTAATGATACGCAAATTAAGGAGCGTTTTTATAATATCACCAAAACGGCTAGAGAATTATTATCTGATTTTAAAGAAGTCGAGCATAATTTTAAAGATATTAGTTTAAATATTTATCGCCAACAAACGAAAGAAGGCGTTAATCGAGGTCAGATTTTGGGCTACACTTTAGATGCAACCGAACAATTAAAAAGTTCGGATCAAGGCAAAAGTTTTTATGCCTTTTGGCAATTCCTAATTGCAGATAATAAGCAAGATGAGTTAATGGAAATGATTCATTATACCTATCAATTACTAAAAGAAAGAGATATTGAGTATGCAGATAATTTTTTAAGAAAAATAAAAATTTATCTACACCATGCAGGACAGAAAGTTATTGACAGCAACCATTTATTAGCAGAAAAATTGAGTCGAATTTTATCAGAACAGAGTTTGATGGAACGTCGACGAGCTATAGAAATTATTAGAGAAATTAAAAATTTAGCGGTTCGTAAAATTGGCAAATTTCAAGGAGATCGCCATTTTATTTATATAGAAGGATTACCCCAAATTGATTTGTCCTTTGATCGTCCAATTGGAAATCCTCCTCAAAAAGCGACTTTTAAGAATCAACCCACGGAAATTGGTAGCACACAATTAGAAGCAGCTAATTTGGGTGTCTTATTTGACCAATTTGAGATGAATCGGCAAGAACTAGAAGCCAACATTTCAGAACTCCTTAAAAACAATGCACAAATTACACTTTCAGAAGTAGTTCGAGTCTATCCTATTCAGAATGGATTAGCAGAAGTATTAACTTATTTTTCAATTGCAGCCAATTCTAAAAAACATCAAATTAACGAAATTAATAAAGAACGAATTCCTTGGTTTTTAGAAGAAGATACCGACTATGAGAAAAAAGAAATTCATTTACCGCAAGTTACTTTTTTGAGATAATTTAGATGCACTAAATCTTGAAGATTTAGCAAATCTAAGCTACATAAAAAATAAAAAATGGAAGAAAATAAGACTACACGTATGCCCCCTTACGCTCACCTTATTGTTAAGCTGTTTCAAAACGCCATTTACGATGAAGACCGAAAGGCATGGCAAGACCTGATTACGTATCAACGCCCTATTAGGGCCTATTTTGCTACAATTGGCGTAGTCTTGATGCTCAATGAACAAGACGGGTTTGCTTTTCTTAGTCAACCTAATGAAATGGAAGGGCAAAAAGTACCTCGATTGGTAAGTCGTATGCCTTTATCTTATGAAATTTCTCTTTTATTAGTCATCATAAGAGAAGCTTTAGAAGAGTTTGATGTACAAAATACGGATTCTCGAACGCTTTTTATTACCAATAAAGACTTAAAAGAACGCATTGAATTATTTTTTGAAGACAAGGCAGATAAGGTGAAATTATTAGAGAGTTTTGATAAATATATCAGAGCAGTAGAAAAATTAGGTTTTTTAAAAGAAAGAGCCGTAAAAGGCTATGAAGAAGATGTCAAAAATTATGAAGTCCGACGAATTATCAAAGCAAAAATTAATAATGAGAAACTGGAAGAGATTAAAGCGAAATTGAAAGGGGTATAAATTGATTGATTATTGGTTATTATGAAATTAATTAAGGCAAATTCAAAATTCATTCATTCAAAATTCAAAATTAGATGAGCAGCAAAAACGGCACGACAGAAGCAGGAGGCTACCGTTTACAGTATATAGAAATTTTTAATTGGGGAACTTTTGATGAAAAAATTTGGCGATTACACCCCAATTGTAAAAACTCCTTATTGACAGGGGCCAATGGCTCGGGAAAAACAACGCTCGTGGATGCCATTATTACCCTTTTAGTCCCTCCAGGAAAACGACATTATAACCAATCTTCTGGCACAACGAGCAAACGAGAAAGAAATGAAAAGACCTACGTCAGAGGGGCTTACGTGACGGTACAGAGTGAAAGTGGACTTGCAGCTGAGACAAAACATTTACGAGAAAAAGATGATTTTTCTATTTTATTAGGCGTATTCTATAATCCAGTAACGAAGGATTATTGTTCTTTAGCACAAGTATTTTGGTTCTCCAATCACGAGTTGAAAAAAACATATTTCGTTGCACCAACGGCATTGACTGTAGAAGAAAACTTTATTCCACTAGATACGAAGGGGGTGTGGAAAAAGCAATTGAAGAAAACAACTCAGGCAGAAGAATTTAATAGTTTTAGTAAGTATCAACTTGTTTTTTCTAAGCAATTTGGTTTAAAATCAGCTAAAGCATTATCTCTATTTGCACAAACGGTTGGTATTAAAGTATTGGGAAATCTGAATGATTTTATTCGGACCAATATGCTAGAAGAACATGATGCAGAAGGGGAATTTATCAATTTAAGAGAGCATTATGAAAATCTATTGAGCGCACATCAAGCAATTGAAAAAGCAAGAGAGCAAGCCAAGTTATTACAGCCAATTGTAGAGAATGGAGCTGCTTTTCACGAATCTGAAAAAGCAGTTAAACAGTTAACCGAATTAGAGGAAAGCATTACTCCCTTTTTTGCTAAAAAGAAAAAAACTTTATTAGATGAATCATTAAAGGGCTTAAAAAATGATATTTTAAAGAGAGAAAACCAGCTAATAGATATTCGTCAAGAAATTACTTTACAACATAACCAACGTGCTGATTTACAAGTTGCCATTAGTACCAATAAGGTTTATGAACAAGTACAAAATATAGACAAACAAATCCAACAAGCAAAGCGAGAACAAGAACAACAAAAAAATAGAGCTAATCGCTATAATCAATTGGCAGACCCATTAGGTTACAAAATTGATCCTAACGAAAAAAATTTTTATAAGACCTTAAAAGAAAGTAAAGAGGAAATTATAAGTATTCAAAGTTCCTTGGAAGAACTGCGATCAGAAGAAGTACAACTACAAATAGAACTAAATAGCTTGAAACGGGAAGAAGATGATTTGGAAAAAGAATTAGTCTCTTTAGGAAAAAGAAAAAATCGAGTTCCTTCAGAGCAAATTCGGATTCGAGCAACGATTTTAGAAAAGTTAGATATTGCTGAGACTGCTTTACCTTTTGCTGCGGAACTCATTAAAATCAAAAAAACAGAACAACAATGGGAAACGCCTATAGAACAAGTGTTACGCCCTCTTGGCATGACCCTTTTAGTGCCAGAAATTCATTTTGATGCAGTTCTCAACTATATACAACAAGCACAACTAAAAGGAAAAATTACACTTAGAAAGATAAGTGAATTACCATTTGGTAATAAAAAGGTAAAACAAGAAGGCATTTTAAAAAAATTAGAGATTAAACAAAACCATAAGTACAGCCATTGGTTGGAACATACGATTGCTAATTGGTATAATTTCATTCCTGAAAAAACAGAAAGTCATTGGATACATCATCGTCAAAGTGTTACGAATAGAGGAATGATTAAAAATCACAATCTATTTGAAAGAGATGATAGTATAGCACATAAAAATACGAGTTGGCATATTTTAGGTTGGGATAATTTGGCGTCTATTAATACTTTAAAAAAAGAATTAACAGCAATTGGTCAAGCCATTGATGGACTTCAACAAACATTAAAGAACAATCAACAAAGTCGACAGCGAATCAATAATCGAAAGGACCAATTGTCCCGATTTATTGGATTTGACCAATTTGGAGAAATTGATTGGAAATCCGTCCAAAAAAATATCAAACAATACGAAGCAGAAAAAGAAAATTTGGTTAGCAGCTCTAATCAATTACAAGCATTAGAAAATCAGTTGCAAACTTTAATGCAACATATTGAGGTGTTGGGAAAAGATAGAGATCGCTTGATTGAACAGAAAAGTACGTTCCAAGGTCGCTTTGATAATTACCAACAACAGTTAAAAGAAACAGAGGCTAGTTTAGTAGAGCTAAGCAACATTGATTTGCAAAAATTTCAAGCAGCCTTAGAAAAATTAATAGCCAATGAAAATTTAATCGTGTCTAGAATTGATACGACTGAAAATAAAATCAGTAAGCATATCGGGCAACAAAGAATAGAAAAAAACAGGGAATTGGGTAGAATTGAAAAGCGGTTATTACTAGCCATGCAACGATTTATTACCCCTACCCAAACGATTTTAGAAAAATATCCAAACTGGACAGCGGATACGATTAATTTCCAACCTGACATTCAATATTTATCAGAATTCAAGGCGATGTATGATAAAATTCGCCAAGAAGATTTGCCCAAATACCAGAAGCGCTTTAAAGATTGGTTAAATGAACGATTGATTTTTGACATTGCTAATTTTAAAACTTCTTTAGAGAATAAAGTCGTGCAAATCGAAGAAAGTGTAGCGGAAATTAATTCTTCGCTCAAGGATATTCATTTTGATAGCAACCCAAGAACTTACATCCAATTGGATATGCAGAAAACAAGAGACATTGCGGTGCGAGAGTTTAAAGAAATGCTAAAAGATGCGATGCCCGACCCTGCTAAATTGATTCAAGGAGATGAGATAGAATTAGAAAAAAGCTTTAAGCGCATTAAAAAAATCATTGAAGAATTAACCAATAATGAACCTTGGCGAAAAAAAGTAACCGACGTTAGAAATTGGTTAGAATTTGCTGCTATTGAACGCTTTCGTGCAGACAATCTACAAAGACGCTATTATTTGGATAGTCAGAGTTTATCAGGTGGAGAAAAAGCTAAATTAGCTTATACCATTTTAGCATCTGCCATTGCGTATCAATTTGGCATTCGTAGTCAAAATAATCGCAAAAAATCTTTCCGTTTTGCCGTAGTCGATGAAGCTTTTAGTAAAGTAGACCCCGAAAATTCGGTTTATGCGATGGAATTATTCAAACAATTGAATTTGCAATTGATGGTGGTGACGCCATTGGATAAAATTAATTTGGCAGAACCTTATATTCACGCAGTGCATTATGTGCAGAATAAAGAGAAGAAAAATTCGGAAGTTTTTGATATGCCTATGGAGATTTATGAACAGCGGAAGAAGGATTTTAGGGAAGGAGATAGCATATGATTTCTCCACAAGACATACAAAAAAAAGCCCTTCGGCACTACAAAGCCTTCCTAACCGCAGTCTTAACGAGAACGCATTTTTTTCCATTGCATATCAAAGGCAATAAAGGCAAGGCGAACCAGCCAATGGATGTCTTATTTCCTGCCTTAAAAAGATTATTGGAAGGGGCAAAAAATAAAAAAGGTTATGGATATACGGTTACCTTAAAAGCAGTAAAAACTCGACATGCGGGAGAAATTTCCATGCCTGACGAAATTTATTTTGAAAATGTAGAGGATTATGTAAAATTTATAGAGAAGGAAAAAGAGTTTTTAGCTTTTCGAAAAGTGGCGATGCAAAGTCAGAAGTTATTGCCTGCCATTTTGCCTTGGATGCAAGAAAATCCCTTGAAAGTCATTAAGTATTTAGCCGTTTGGCCAACTATTTTAAAAGTCGGTCACTACTTTTTAGCCAACCCACAACCAAAAATGTATGCCCGTGCTTTGCCTTTAGATATACCAACTACTTTTATCGAAAATCATACGACTATATTAACGGATATTTTGAATGCTATTTTACCAGTTGAAATGATTGACTCAAAAACCAATCAATTTGAGAAACGCTTTGGGCTATTATACGATGAACCAATCATCCGAATGCGGGCTTTGGATAAAGATGTATTTACGGATTGGTCGATGAGTGATATTAGTTTACCCCTTAGTACATGGCAACAACAATCACCGACAATAACAACCATTTTTATTTGTACGGATTTATTAAATTTTTTGCGCTTTCCGAATCATCCAGAAAGCTTAATTATTTATGGAGATGCAACGACTTTAAAAGTGATTGGCAAAATAGGATGGTTGGCAGAAAAAACGATTTATTTATGGGTAGATATAGCGATTAAAAATTTTCAAGTATTGGCAAATTTGCGCCAGTCGTTTCCGAAAATTCAAGCTTTTTTATTGGACAAAATAACTTTTGAAAAACATCAAAATGTGGCAACTCTATCCACTAAAGAGTCGATGACTATGATACCTGGCTTGACGCAAGAAGAACAGCAATTTTTATTATATTTGAATAATTTGGAAGATAAAAGTACATTGTTACAAAAGCACATTTCTCATGCTTTTTTAAAGAAGAAATTAAAGCAACTACAAGAATAGTGGCTGTGTTAAGTGCTTCCATAACTCAAAGTTCTAGAAGCACTATATGATTTTAAGCAACCGCAAATTCTGTAAACTTACGAGCATAAGGAGAATGAAAACCAAGCACGATATCTTCTTTTGGCACGCCTCTTTCCATTAAAAAATCAACTACTTCATACTCTGTATTATTTCGTTGTATCCAAATTTTTTCATTTTTAATATCAAAATGAAAAATTGCTGCAAAGCAATATCTTTTACCTTGCCAACCCACTCGAAGGAATTGAAAATGATTGTTTTTTGTGTCAGCTATTACATGGGCATCAATATCTGGCGCATTAGCAGGCTTAACTCTTTTTGCATAGCTCTCAAGGAATTCAATAATTATATTTTGATACTTTTTTATTTTATCCATTGAACAATTGTTTTATCTGACGGATTGTAAGTAATTATTTTAGCATTTATGAGTTTCAATGAATTTTGAATTACTCGTTTGGTAAAAAAACTATTGTAAGTTTCTTCAGGTACGGCTAAATAAAGAATTCTTTTAGGTTCATGTAATTCTAACGCAGCATAATAATCTACGAATTGACCTACTGCACGATGAAATTCACTAATAGTTTAACGGCTTAAAAAGCTTTTAATTTCTACTGCAATTTTTTCCCTCCTTTTTCGGCAGCAATTAATTCTTCAGCCCCTAAATCAATTTCGTAATCAACACCATCCACGAGCATTGCAAAAGGGTCGTGGGTGATTTTCCAACCATCTTTTTCTAAAGCTGTTTTTACATGATTATGATAAAAAGCTTTTGCCATGTTGTAATTTTTTTCTGTGTCATTAAGTTTTATGGATACTTAGCTCGACTTTAGCCATTTATTAGGGGGGACTAGACCCCCTCTTTCTAATATTTAATAAACTGATTATCATTAATTTATACAATGGAATATCAGTTCTTGAAAACATTGATTTTATTTCTTTACGGTCGTAGAAAAACACCGACTGTAAAGAAAAGAATCAACCATTAAGTAAACACTAGGCTTTTGTAACGAATTGAAATATTCAATTTGGCTAAAATCGAGCTTAGTAATAACGAAATAATAAATTGAACATCTATTATCCATTGGGAAAAACATCCGTTGGGGAATTAAATACTAATTGTTCAAGTTATTTTTTATCCGTCACTAAAAATACTTTTTAAAGATACAAAATTAATCATAAAGCCTTCTTATTTTGCCGAAAATTAAAAAGAATGGCCTTATCCTATAAAGATAAAAAACACTTCCAACAACTCACTGCTGACCGCAAAGACAGTCTCCGTTTATTGAACAAAACCTCCATGCGGGGTATCCGAGAAAGCATCATTGAAAAATATTCTGAAAAAGCGCATTTTGTGTATGAATTATTACAAAATGCAGATGATGTCAATGCATCTTATGTGCGGTTTAAACTGAGAGAAGAAGGTTTGTATTTTATCCATAATGGCACGATTCCATTTACCATAACGGCACCAAATCAAATGCCAACAGGACATATTAATGCCATTACGTCTATTGGAGATTCTTCTAAAAAAGAAGCGACTTATAAAATTGGGAAATTTGGGGTAGGCTTTAAATCGGTTTTTCAATATACCACAACGCCGCATATTTATGACCCCAATGTTAGTTTTTGTATTCGAGATTTGATTGTGCCAGAATTATTAGAAGAACAGCAGCATCCGATGAAAGAAAGTACAGACGAAACGCTATTTTTCTTTCCTTTTAATCATCCCAATAAAACAGCGGCTATTGCGAGAAAAGAAATTCAAATTCGCCTGCAAGCTTTAAAATTTCCTTTACTTTTTCTGAATCATTTACAAGCCATTAAATGGGAAACGGAAATTTCCGCAGGTTTTTATAAAAAAGAAATTAAGGAAGAAACAGCAAAAGAGACGATTGCCATACAAGAAGT
>CAZXYA010000227.1:0-12905 GCA_964644655.1 uncultured Saprospiraceae bacterium
TCTCCTTTTTTTTATATTTTTTGTGGGTGCTCCTTTTTTAGAAAATTCACTTTTTTTTATTTTATATTAAAATCGAATCAAAAGGGGCTTAAAATTTTTCAAAAGGATAGAATTGGAATGATTTATGAATTATTGGAAGTATCCCTCCTTTATTTATAAATCCTATTATATTCTAACTCAATGGAAAAAATCAAACTATTAGTTTTTATAGATGATGATTATGCGACTAATTTTTACCACAAAGTCATTGTAAGAGATTCTGGTTTAGTGGAAGAATTTATTTTTTTCTCAGAACCAGAAAAAGCCTTGAAATATTTTGCAGAGTTGAATAGCCAAGAAAATCCTGTTATTCCTGATGCGATTTTTTTGGATATTAATATGCCTAAGATTGATGGTTGGGAATTCTTAGAACAGTACGCAAAAATTGAAGTCGTAAAATCACCGATTATCATTATGTTATCGACTTCTATTAACCCAGCGGATGAACATAAGGCGATTAGCAATCCATTAGTAAAAGGGTTTAAAAATAAACCACTTTCAGAAAAACACCTGCTAGAGTTGCAAGAAGAATTACAGGCAACCTGCTAATTGTTCTTCCCTTCTATTTTGATAGTGTTTGTAAAGGAATAGAGGAATGATTGCTCTATGCCACCTTTTTTCTGTTCATAAATTCATGGGGAATAGTACTTTTGTTTCTCTGAATGTTTTTTTAATTACTATTTGAACGAGCTGTTTTACTACAAAGTAACAAAGTATATAAAATTGCTTGATGAGTATAGCTTAATAATCGATTATAAAACCTTTGCAGTTTTTGACGATTAAATTTACTTAACTGCTTAATAATAATATCCCTAGAAAAACATCTCTAATAAAGCTTTATTTATAAAGATTTTATAAGCTTCTAGTCCATTAAGTCACTTACCGAATTTTACTTCTTTTTTTAATTTTCTATACTACTTTTCTAGATTAAATAATTCCTTTCATCGAATTAATTTTCCTACGATTATAATTTTTTTTTACTTACCCTGTAACATTTTTAAAAACCAAAACGTCTTCGGGATGAAATGACAATAAAAAACTTCACACAACAGATAACGCCAATTAAAGATCGTTTGTATCGCTTTGCTTTACGGATGGTGGATAATGCTATGGAGGCAGAGGATGTCGTGCAAGAAGTATTGATTAAGTTATGGCAGAAGAGAGAAGACTTGCCTGATATTAAAAATTTAGAGGCTTGGAGTATTCGATTAACTCATAATTTATCTGTAGACAAATTGCGGTCGAAACGACAGCAAACCGAATCTTTGGATCAGCAATATAATATCGTTAGTACTAGTCAAAACCCTGCTCAAATTATCGAAAGTAAAGATGCTTTGCAACGAATTCATCAGTTGATTCAACATTTGCCAGAAAAGCAAAAATTGGTCTTGCAATTACGTGATATAGAAGAATTATCCTACAAAGAAATAGCAGAAATTTTGGAGATGCCGATGAATCAGGTAAAAGTCAATTTATTTAGGGGGCGGCAAAATTTAAAAACGGCTTTATTAAAAAAAGAAACCTATGAATTATAAAGCTTTAGTAGAAAAATATTGGACGGGCGAAACTAGCCTAGAAGAGGAAAAAGCACTTGTAACCTATTTTAATAGTGATTCCGTCGATGAGGAATTGCTGAGTTATGCCCCGATGTTTCAATATTGGGATAAGGCTAAAAAAACGACCTTGAAACAACCTCTAGAAAATTTATTAGTTAAGGAAAGGTCGATGCTGAATCGCTTAAAAGTTCGCAGTAAAAGGTTTGGTTATAGAAGCATAGCAGCAACTATATTAGTTTTAATTTTAGTAGGTTTTGGGTATCAACAAATGCAATTACCCAGTAAAGCGGAAAGAATGGCAACCTACTGGGCAAACAAAGAAATCAAAGACCCCAGAGAAGCTTTCTTGAAAACAAAAGCTGCTCTATTATTAGTTTCCAAAAAATTAAATAAGGGAAGAGAAACAGCACTTCAACAAGTGAGTAAAGTGCAGCAAGTAGGTCAATTTATTAAATCACCCGATTGATAGTAGGCGATTTGCTAAAGTTATTAGTGGTTCTGGAATTAAATTGCTTACAGTTTGGAAGGATTGTTAGTTGTCCGTTTCCGCATCAAGAAGGTAACTGATAACCGATAACCGATAACCGACAACTGACAACTGACAACTACTTTAAAGTATCGATTATTTTCACTTAACTACTATCTCTCTTTATTAAAAAAAGAAATGATGAAAAAAATTATTCTAATCGCCTGTTTATGCATTGCCTATTTTGGCAATACATTTGGGCAAGCAGATGCTATCTCTGAATATTTTGATAAATATTTAGAAGACGAACGATTTACGGTTGTTTATGTAAGTGGAAAGATGTTTTCCATGTTATCTAATTTAGATTCAGATGATGAAGAGTATAACGATTTTAAAGAAGTCACAGAGCAACTAAAAGGTTTGCGTATCTTAATCTCCGATGAAGATGCTTACGAATTATATCGAGAAGCCAAAAGTAAAATCAATACCAAACAAGAGTATGAGTTATTGATGACGGTACGAACGAAAAGAGGAAATAGGGTAGAGTTTGTGGTTAAGGAAACGGGGAATAAGATAGATGAATTATTACTCATTTCTGGTGGCAAAGACCATGATTTTGTTTTAATGAGTTTTGTCGGAGATATTGATTTAGACAAAATTTCTAAGCTATCTGATGCTATTGAAATGGATGGGATAGAAGATTTAAAAGAGTTGAAAAAAAGGAATGAGTGATTTTTGATTTATCCTGTTAGCAAAACGGGAAGATTAACAATTTTCAATAGGAATTACCTTCGATTTAATTTTTATCACCTAGAGTTTACAAGTCCGACATGGAACATTTTGTAAAACTATAATTTAAAAATCAGTATGAAAAGTTGGATATTTTTAGTTGTTGCATTTTTTGCAACGGGTACGGCTATTGCCCAAAATGGTTTGGAACAATTTGTAGAACAGTACGCTGAATTTGAAAGTGCTAATAAATTAACTTTACAAGGGGGCTTACTACAATTGATTGGTAATGCTTCGGATGATCGAGAAACCCATCAAACTTTGACCAAATTAAATAAATTAACTGCTCTATGGATAGAAGATTTTAACCCTGTTTCCAAAAGAGAAGTGAACTATTTATTGAAAAACCTACGAAAAGACCGCTTTGAATCCCTAATTCTGGTCAAAGAAGGCTCGGCAAATGTTAATTTTATGGTTCAGGAAAATGGACAAAACATTACAGGCGTTATCTTATTGATTGATGATGCTGATAGTTTTTTACTCATCAATTTGATGGGTAATCTGCGATTTGAAGACTTGGGAAATATAGATTTGGATATAGAAGGGATAGATTATTTTAAAAAATTACCGAAAAATCGGGCTCAATTAAAAAGAGCCTAACAATATATTTTTTTGATTACTTTTGATTGAATACAACTCGGGTGACTATTTGCCCGAGTTTTTTTATGGATGCTTTTACGTCTTGTATCCCTATGCCTCTACATCTTTCCCCCTTAACAAAGGAATTAGAAATAAAAAGCTAATAATTAAGGCAAATACTGCTAACCAGACAACCTTGATAAACGCCGCAGTACCTAATAATAAGGCAGATAAAGCGGGACCAAATGATCGCCCAGCCATATTGACTATCGTACCTAGAGAAACGACTTTTCCCTGTACATCTAAGCTTGCTTGAATTTGTTGGTAAAAAGGAATTAAAAATCCCCAAGCAGCACCTAATAAGGCATTGGCAAAAAAGAAAATAAAAGGTGTATCTGACCAATATAATAATAAGCCACTCAATGCCATTGCTATCAAACCGAGTATAATTGGCCATCTTAATCCTTTTTTATTGCCTAAATAAAAAACTAACAGTCCACCAAACATAGAAAGTAAGGTGCCAGAACCTAAGGTTAGACCAATCATTTCTTGGTTGAGTCCTGCTTCTTTTCCAATTCGTTCTGTATAAGCCCAAATAGTACCGCCTGCCATTTGCATCGCAAAGTAGGCTAGTAAAGCTAATACGACCGTTTGTTTAGATAATAAAGTAGAAAGGGAATCGAAACTTTTTTCTTTGATATTTTGTGCTAATTTATTAATAACTGGGCTTAGCAATAGACTGATAATACCCATTGAGGCAAGCAATAAATAACCGCCTTTGATACCAAAATGATGTAAGATTGTTGGTAAACAGATTAATGCCAGACCACTCCAAACACAATAGACTACTACATAAATACCAAAGGCTTTAATGGGATTTTTTAAACCTGAAAATGCGCCTAAGGCACCAGCATAGATTAGCCCACCAAAAATGCCAGCGCAAAATCTAACAATTAATAAAGTATTGGAAGTAAGGGCAAAAATAGACAGGACTTCAAATAAAATTAAGCCCACTAAGCCAATCCTAACAATCTGAACCAAAGGTTTTTTGCCTATATATAAGGAAGCTAGAAAACCACCAAGTCCAACCCCTATAATATTCACCGAAGCTATCCAACCAACCATAGTTCTGTCCAACATTAACTCATCGACTATTCCACCTAGCATCATGGGCAAAATTGTTAGCATGCCCATTCCTGTGGTGCTGATGAAACTATTGAGTACAATTGGAAAAACCTCTTTTTGATTGGTCATAAATGGTTTTAAAGTTTCTGAATCACCGCAATCCGTTACAATCAGAAAAATGAATGGTATCCTTGGAATTCATAAAAAAACCTCCAAATTTGATTAAAAACTTGGAGGTTTTAAGGGGCTAGAATTGAGGCAATTAAGCACTCAATGTACTAGAGAATCTTTCTTTATGAGTAAAAACATTGACTAAAGCTAAAATCAATCCAACCGCAGCACCACCTATATTTGCAGGATCATGAAGAATGTGGAAAACCAAAGCATTAAACATAATAGCGACTAAGATAGTAAGTGCCAATGGGACAAATTTATTTGTTATCAGCGCCAATCCGCCTAAAATTTCTAAGACACCAATCATACTAAGAAAGCCAGAAGTAGCATAAATGCCAATTAAAGTGCCACCGTCACCCGGTATTTCTAAAGGAGGTAAAAAATTCAAGAATTTGTTAAGACCAAAAAGAAGCATGAATGCGCCAAATAAAATGCGAAAACCCATTGCAAATTTAGTATTCATAATTGTTTTGTTTTGATGTTTAAACAGTAAAATAATGCTTAAATGTAGGAAAAAAATTATACTATCCTAAACAAAAGAACGGATTTTTCAAGTAAAACTATCTGTGTTATTATTCATCTGTGTTATTTATATTTATAACACCCCTGCCTGTTGGTAGGCAGGGATAACTTTATAACACAGAGAATTATCATTTTTTAACCTGACCCTCTAATTGTAGATGCTGTATTTTGCTATTAGATAATTAATAAATTAATACTTTGTTTTTGAAATTTTAGAAAGTATTTTTTCTTCAGAATTACCGCCCGTTTTTATTTTTTTATTTCGTACCAAAAATGTTTTTCTAATGCTGGATAATCTATCAATCCTGGATGATGAAAAGTGCCTTTTTTAATCATCCCTATTTTCTTCATTACCTTTTCGGATTTTTTATTGTTTATCGTACAAACCGAGATTATTTTATCTATTTTTAATTCCTTAAATGCATAGTCAATACACCGCTTTGCCCCCTCAGTAGCATATCCTTTTCCCCAAGCATTTTTGTTAAGTCTCCAGCCAATATCAATTGCTGGTGTAAAATCTGTTGTATATTCCTGCAAGGCAAGCCCTATCATGCCAATAAATTCTTTCGTTGCTAATATTTCTGTGGCATAGTAGGTAAATCCATTATCCTGGAAATGCTTTTTGAGTTGGCTAAGAAATTCAATAGCCTCTTGCATAGAAAGTGTTTTGGGAAAAAACTCCATTATTTCTTTATCTGCAGTTAGTGCGGCCAATTCGGTAATATCAGCATTTGTCCAATTCCGAAATCCTAGTCTTGATGATTTGAATAGGTAATTATTGTCCATTTTATTGGGTAATGATTGATGTGATAAGTAATAATTCAAAAATTTAAGTTGAGACATCCGTTGGGTATAATTAGTCCCAACGGATTTTAGTTCCCAACGGATAATTATTACTTGTTACTTGGTAAGATAGATTACGATAAGGTAGAATAAGTTGTATCAATTAATCTATTCCCAAATCAGTAGTAATGCTAGCAAATGGTGTAATTTTAGCAAATGGGATGCCCAATTTTTGATGAATTATCTTTTTCAATATTTCAAAAATATCGGTAGCTTCATAATGAGGGATATTTGCATTGAGCAATCTTTTATTGCTCAACTTTTCTAAAATACACACTTGAAAATCATTTACCGTTTCTATGTTTTCTGCCTCAATATTGGTAATGTTTATTTGAAAATAATCCTCTATTTCAACCAGCAATTCAACACTCTCCATACCCATAATACTCTATTTTGCTAGTTTAACTAAGCGTTCCGCTGCTGCTGCCAAAGTAGCTTCTTTCTTAGCAAAACAAAGCCGAATCACTTTATCTCCTGGCGGTTTAGAATAAAACGGAGATAATGGAATCGCAGCCACCCCAATTTCCCGAGTCAAATATTTAGCAAATTCGGCATCACCCATATCACTCAAAGCAGCATAATTAAATAATTGGAAAAAAGTGCCTTGGGAGACTTTGGGTACTAAGGGCGTATCTTTTAAACTATCCGTTAAAAAGTCTCTTTTTTGTTCAAAAAATGCAGGTAAAGCCGTATAATTTGCTGGTGTTTGCAAATGTTCTGCTAAAGCATATTGGGTGAAAGAATTGACACAAAAGACATTCCATTGATGCACATTTTTAAATTCATCCATCAAATATTTTGGACCAATCGCATAGCCCATTTTCCAACCAGTACTGTGAAAGGTTTTCCCAAAAGAAAAGACCGCTATACTTTGCTGATATAATTTTGGAAAACGGATAACGCTTTGATGCGTCTGTTGGTCATAAATTAAATGCTCATAGACTTCATCGCTTAAAACGATAATGTCTTTATTGGCAACTATATTTTCTAATGCTTCTAAATCTGCTTTTTTAAGGATTGTTCCAGTTGGATTATGCGGCGTATTAATGATAATCATTCTGGTTTTTTCATTGACCATTGCTTCAATTTTATTCCAATCTATGGCATAATCTGGATAGACCATTTGATAGCCCTTAGGAATGCCACCAGCAATTTGAATAGAAGGAATATAAGAGTCATAAGCAGGTTCTAGAATAATGACTTCTTCACCGGGATGTACAAAGGCGGTAATGGCGGTAAATAAAGCTTGAGTAGCTCCTGCTGTAATACAGATTTCATCTTGTGGACTTATTTTTTGACCACAAGTCAACTGTATTTTATCACTAATGGCTTGTCGCAAATCGAATAGCCCTGGCATGGGACAATATTGATTTTTCTGACCATTTAGATATTTTTCTACCAAATTTCGCAGGCTTTCATCACAATCGAAATCGGGGAATCCTTGCCCTAAATTAATGGCTTTATGTTCGTTGGCCAAGGCAGACATGACCGTAAAAATAGTTATTTCTGACTTGGGTAATTTAGATTTTATTTGCATACGTCTTTGAAGTTGATTTTGAGGTTGTAGTTGAAGTTTCAATACGGTTTATCTCCATAAATAACGGTTCTTTCCAAGGCTCGATGGGCTGGAAAATAATCATTAATCGGTTTATGTTGGGTTGCTCGGTTATCCCAAATCGCTATCGAATTGACCTCCCAACTAAAGCGACAAGTAAATTCATCTGTTACGATATGCTCATAGAGAAAATTTAAAACTGCTTGACTTTCGTTTTTACTTAATTCTTGTATCCGTGTGGTAAATAATTTATTGACAAAAATTAATTTCTCACCCGTTTCTGGATGATGATGAATAACAGGATGAACAACGGGTGGATTATCTGCTACTGCTTGCGCCAATCGTTCTCTACCCCCTGGTTCTGCTAAACTTTCTTTAAAACCATAAGAAAAATCATGGATAGCAGTTAAGCCATCTAACATTTTTTTCATCGGCTTGGATAACGCTTGATAAGCAGCGGTCATGCTGGCAAAAGCAGTATCGCCTCCTTTTTCAGGAATAATTCTTGATCGTAAAAAAGTAGCAACTGGTGGATGTTGTGAAAAAGTCATATCACTATGCCAAGTATCAATTTTAGTCGGTTTATCTGGTAGACTTTCTAAAATGGTGATTTCTGGAAATCCTGCTACGGTACGATAAGCTGGATGGGTTTGTAAAGGGCCCCAAATCTGTGCTAATTCTTTATGTTTTGCTGGTTTGATGTCTTGATTCCTAAAGAAAATGACCTGATGTTTTAATAATAACTTTCTAATTTCCCCTTTAACTTTTGCCGTTAGGTTTTTGGTTAAATCTATACCGTGGATTTCAGCGCCCAATGCGCCTGCCATAAGCTTTACATCAAACATGGATTTCGTTTTTTAATTATTGAATAAATATTTTAGTGATTTCGCAAAAAGTAACTCTGATGCATAGGAGCAGGCTCTACGCAGACGAGTTAGGAGGATTGCAAACGGATTTAACGGATCAGTCGGATTTATACGGATTTTAAATGTATTATTAAAATAAATAGTATCAGTTTTTAATCTGATGCTCTAGATAACTATTATTTTTTGTAAGAAAGCCCTTTATAGTCTTGTATAAGCTTTAACAGCAGTCACTAATCGGTCCAAATCTGAGATTAAAGTATATACATTAGGCGTTATCCTAACTCCAGAAATATTCTCCCAAACAATGGCAACGGAATGAATCTGATGTTTGCTTTTTAAATAACTAGCGACTTCATGAGGTGTTTTTCCTTCAATAGCCAAAAGTGCAATGGCGCCACTAAAATAAGGATTCATGGGCGTATTAATAGAAACGCCTTTGATTTCTACTACCTTTTTTGCCCAATAATTTTTTAAATAGCGCAATCGAGCTTCCTTTCTTTTACTACCTATCATTTGATGAAAGTCGATGGCCTGACCAATCCCTTGTTCAATAGCAATTGACCGAGTCCCAATATGCTCAAATTTACGAATGTCTCCACTTTTACTATTGGGTGCGGCCATTAGTGGATAGATTTTCGAAATCTTTTCTTTTTTGACATATAACATGCCTGTTCCAAAGGGCGCACAAAGCCATTTATGAAGACTCGTCCCAAAATAATCACAATTTAAATCGGGAATTTTAAAGTCAAGTTGGGCAAAAGTATGCGCCCCATCTACTAATACTTCTATATTTTGTGCTTTAGCAGCATCCGTAATGGCTTTGACAGGCAATATCTGTCCACTCCAATTGATGGCATGTGTAATATGGACTAGCTTAGTTTTTTCCGTAAATTGTGCCGAATATTTCTGAACGATCAAGGAAGTATCTTCCATGATTGGATCTAAATTTACCCATTTTAAAATGATACTATCCCGTAATTCTCGTTGCTTCCAAGCATTCATCATATTGGGGTAATCTTGTTTACTCAATACCACTTCATCTCCTGCCTTCAAGGGGAGCCCAAATATCACATTTACCAAGGATTCGGTCGTATTTCGATGGATGGCAATTTCGTCCTTAGAGCAGCCTGCTAAATTGGCTAACTTTTCTCGAATCGGTTCTTTGCCATTCCTATCCAAAATATGCCACATATAATGCGACGGTAGTTCATTACTCCAACGATTATAATGCTCGACTGCTTCTTGCACCGTTCTGGGTGATGGGGAAACACCGCCATTATTTAGATTTAATACAGTAGGAGAAACGGTATAGGCTTGTTTGATTAGGTGCCAAAATTCTTCGTCTTTTGCGATTTCCGAAGCAGATAAATGCTGTTTTTTTTGGATGGTTTGTAATAGGTTTTTACCTTCTAAAGTAGTAAAGAAGGGTAGGGAAGTGGCAGCAGTAAAAGCAGATAATTTTTGGAGGAATTTTCTACGGGATGTCATTGAAAAAATGTTTAGACTCAAATTTACCCTTTTTCAAATAATTAGCAAGTCCAACCAAAAAATAAAAGGCCAACGACTCAAAAAATCGTTAGCCTTTTACTGTGGAAAACTGACAACAGATAACCCACAACTGACTCCCGCCCTACAAACTAAACCAATAATTGACCTTAAAAACAAAAGCTCGATTTTTAGGTGCAAAATTTTGTATCCTAAAGCTATCTACCGTATCATCTGTTTCGACCAAGTAATTATCCGTGTAAACTAAGAAAATATCTGATAAAGGCGCAAATCGCCATTGCAAGCGACTGTTAATATTAAAGTTTTCTGCTTGGGTATTGTATTGGACAAAAGTAGTCCAGAAAAGATTATTGGAAAAGTTAATTTCTATTTTGGGACTCACCGAAAATAATTGACTTTCGCCAAAAATACCTCCGAATTGAAGGTCATTATAAGCGAATTTTAAACCAAAATTTCCCCAAGGTTGCACTCGAAAGTTACCTTCTAATTCTATGCCTGTTCGAGTACCACTATAAAAACCACCATATCTTAGTTCTGCTTCATAGGAAAAGACTTTTCGACTATCAGATCGATACTCCACTCGTAGATTATTAGTGGTATATTTTTGGGCGGGTAGCGGTTCACCATCTGTAAAACTAAAGGGAAATTGAAGGTCTATAGCACTATTGGAATAACGGACAGAAAAGGAACTTCTTCCTCTAAAACTAAGGCGATAAGAAATTGCATTCGTTCGTTCCAATAAGTCACCACCATTGGCTTTAGTCACCCACCAATTGAAGGCACTAAATTGTTGGGAGATAATATTCCCTGTTTTTTTAGGATAAATAGTATAGGCAATGTCTGAAAATAAAGAGCCAAAACCGATTCTAATAGTGGTATCTCGGACTGCATCAAAATGGTTTAAGCGATTAAGAAAACCCAAGTCAGCAAAGTATTGGTCTTGCACTTCATAATAATTAATCAGCCCTGACCAATTTCTATCTCTGTAACGAACGCCTCCTTTGAAATAGTAGTTTTTATCTGTAATACCTTCTCTAAAAGAATGATTATAGCCTGCCCAACTTTGCCATTTATTATTATTCGCTAAATAATTGAATTCCAAGCCTGCATTTCGCCCATAATCGGTACTCGAAAATTCGGAATCTTGGTAGGCTTGTCGATTGGTTAGAAAACCTTTGATAACTGACCGACCAAAAACCTGCTGATGAAAAGAGGCAGCAGTATAATTCTGTCCTACCTGGTCTGCTGTTTCTTTAGTGTGCATATTTAATAGGCCAATTCTTAATCCTTTGGTGACATTACCTGTCAACCTTAAACCATACAAAATGGGTTGTGCATTTCCATTTTCATCAATACCTATTCGACGAGAGAAGAAAGGACGGGCAGAAGAATTACCAAAATCTTCAAAAATATCGGTGTTCTCTAGGAAAAAAAGTCGCTTTTCGGGTAGTCGAATATTAAATCTTGTTAGGTTGGTTACTTGTTCATCCACTTCTACATTCGAAAAATCAGGATTGATAGTAACATCTAAATTTAAGGAAGAAGTAACTGCAATTTTAGCATCTAGTCCTGTATTTAGGTTATTCTCTCTTGGTGTACCTGCCTCAAAATCTTTAAAAGTAGAACCAGAAATATAAGGAATGATGGCTACATTTCCTTTGGCTTTTTTGGGGGCTTTATCCCAAATTAAAGCGCCTGTATAATTTAAATCTACAGACCTAAATTGGACGGGCACTTGTGACCAAGTATGAAAACTATTATCACTTGCTTCAGTTCGGATAAAATTAATACCCCAAGTGGTTTTGGTTGCATCATATCGCAAAGATTTAAAAGGAATGGCGATTTCTGCGACCCAATTATCGGTTCCAAGGGTTGTTTTAGAATACCATTTATTATCCCAACGGTCATTCATCGCGCCACTTCCTGGACGACTCCCTCTGGATCCTGTATCACCTGTTAACAAACCTTCCATTTGTACCCCATAAGGATTGACCCCGAACATAAATCCATTACTTTTTTGATTTAGCGGGTCTAAAACAACGACAATATTATCCCCACTCCAAAAATCTACATCTCTTTTTAAAGTTTGAATAATCGCCCCATTAGGATCTTTCATAACCGCTGCCACATACAGGAAATTATCATCATAAGTGACCTTTATTTGGGTAGGTAATTCCGCTTTTTTATCATCAATAGGAAAGCTATACCAAAAATCGGAGGCAATGGCGGCCGTTTGCCAAATAGCTTCATCTAATTTGCCGTCTAATTTAATTTTCTCAGAAGTCTTGCTAATTGGCAGTTGATATTCTTGTTGACGATCTTTGTCACCACCGCCATTGTTAGCAAATAGGATAGAAAGGACAAGCAATTGTAATGAAAATGTGTAAAAGTATTTTTTCATCTTTGTAGGTTCTATTTTAATACAGTCAGGTATGCAATTAAACCACAAAGATACGGGGAAAGAATAGGGGGAATTCTGATTTCTTTTTGAAGATTTAGGAGAATAGAAAAGAGCGGACCTTTTTAAATAAGTGCTTAGTGTTAAATGCTCGATACTTTGTAAAAGGGTAATGAGCTAATAAGTCTTATGAGTTTATGAGACTAAAAAGGAAGATATTTGGTTAAAAAAATTACTTAGACTACTGAAGGTATAAATTATCGAAAATATATTCAGGCATGAGCAAATCATAAATCTTACATCATCAATCATAAATCTGTCAAATACAGATTATTTACTTGAAAATCGACTAAAAATAAAGTGGATTTATGATTTATGGAGCTGTTCGATTAAAATAGGGTACTTAAGAAAGGAGCTAAAATCACGGGGTAACGGGATTGTTTAATAAACTGTGTCAAAAATTAAAAAATAAATTCAAGAACCAAAA
>CAZXYA010000228.1:0-12881 GCA_964644655.1 uncultured Saprospiraceae bacterium
CGCTTTTGAAAAAATAGAACCCATCACCCAGTTATTTAATGATAGTTTTTATTTCGTCGAACGAAACGCCAATGCCAAAATATTAGGCTTGGATGCTTCGATTCAGATGAATCAGATTTTTAAGAATTAATTAGGTGTCAGGTGTCAGGTGTTAGGTGTCAGGCGGGATTTGCTTGGACCGAGTACCTGATACCCGATGCCCGATACCAAAAATAAAATATGTCTTGTACATCCTGCTCCACAGAAGATGGAGGAAAACCGAGCGGCTGTAATAGCAACGGTGGTTGCTCATCTGGCGGCTGCAATAAATTGAATACTTTTGATTGGTTAGCGCAATTAGAAATTGAGGAACCAGAAGCTTTTGATATAGTGGAAGTGAGTTTTAAAAATGGTTCTAGAAAGGGATTTTACTTTAACCCACCGCAAGCAAGATCTATTATTGGGGATAGCGTAGTGGTGGAAGCGCAAAATGGCTATGATATTGGACGTATTTCTCTGACAGGTGAGTTGGTGCGTTTACAAATGAAAAAGAAGCGTTTTTCAGAAAATAATACCGTACCTAAAATTGTGCGTCGAGCCAATGAAAGAGACTTAGAAAAATTAGCAGATGCTAGAGACTTAGAGCATAATGCAATGGTAAGAGCTAGAGCGATTGCTAGAAATCTAGGCTTAGAAATGAAATTGGGAGATGTCGAGTACCAAGGGGATAGACGAAAAGCAACTTTTTATTATACAGCAGATGGGCGAGTTGATTTTAGAGAACTGATTCGGCATTATGCCAAAGAGTTTAAAGTGAAAATTGAAATGCGCCAAATTGGGGCTAGACAAGAATCTGCTCGAATTGGTGGATTAGGGTCTTGTGGAAGAGAATTATGCTGTTCTACTTGGTTAACCAATTTTAAATCCGTTACGACTGGTGCCGCTCGGTATCAAAATTTAGCCATCAATCAATCTAAATTATCTGGTCAATGTGGCCGTTTGAAATGTTGCCTAAATTATGAATTGGATACTTATTTAGATGCCTTACAAGATTTTCCAAAGAATCCAGATAGATTATTTACGGAAGTAGGAACAGCCGTGTTAATTAAAACCAATGTCTTTAAAAGGTCGATGGTTTATGTTTATCAGGATGCTTCTAAAAAAGGAAAATTTATTACTTTAAGTGTAGAAAGAGTTAAGGAGGTTATGGCAATGAATGCTCGAAAAGAGAAGCCAATGGAATTGCAAGATTCCAAAATGTTGGCGCTTGCCGCTGATGAAGTAATCATAGATTACGATGATGTAACAGGCGCCATTGAATTGCCAATGGAAGAACGGCGACGCAAAAAAGGACGAGGTAGAAGTAATAGAAATAGACGTAGAGATGGTGGTAAAGGGAGAGATAATAGTAGAGGTGGACGCGCTGATAATAGAGGAAAAGGCAATAATAAGAAAACGGAAAAAGGCGGTAAAAAAGAGAATAAAACTGGAGATAATAAATCTAGTGATGCTCGAAAGAAACCGAATACTAAAAATAAAACTGTTCGGAAAGAAGGAGATAATAATGGTTCAGAAAAACCAGCAGGTAATAAGGACCGACGTGGTAGAGGCAATCGGAATAATCGCAACAAAAATAGAGCTAATCGAAATAATCGAGGCAAGAATGGAAAAAATGGGGGTAATAAAGATACTGGTGGCGGAGACAAAAAATAGTAGTTGAGTTGTCGGTTGTCAGTTATCGGTTAACCGATAACTGATAACCGACAACCGAATCAACTCACCTCAAATCCTAAAGTACTAATATCTTCCCAAAATAAAGGATAGGACTTATCTACAACTTTAGGTTCTTCAATATTGATTTGTCCTAATTGGGCTAATGGTGCAAATGCCATTGCCATCCGATGATCTTCATAGGTAGGAAAAGTTGGATTATCCACAACTGCTTTTCCTTCTATCATAAAATATTCCTTATCAGATTTTGGAGAGAAACGCTTAGGCAAAGCAGAGAGATAGACCTGCATTTTGCTCAATTCATTTTGTAAGGCAACAATTCTATCGGTTTCTTTAATGCGTAAGGTTTTCAAACCAGTAAACAAACCTTGGACCCCTAAACCTCCACAAATAACGGCAATCGTTTGTGCTAAATCAGGACATTTTATAAAATCCCATTCAAAGACAGGCGGCAAATCTGTACTGGTTTTACTTAAATGAACGCCTGTTTCGTTGAAAGTAGAAGTAATACCAAATTGCGCCATCATTTCTACTAATACGGAATCCCCCTGTACACTTTTTTCAAATAAACCATCCAATTGTAAATCTACTTCTTCTGCAAAAGCAGCAATGGCATAATAATAAGAGGCGCCTGACCAATCTGCTTCTACTGTAAAGGGCCTTGCTTGATATTTTTGATGAGCTACTTTTATGGTATTGCCATCCCATTGGTGCAAGACACTAAAATAAGCCATCAAATTTAAGGTCATTTCAATATAAGGCCGAGAAACAATTTCGCCATCCAAAATTAATTCCAATCCATTGGGTAGGGTAGGGGCAATCATCAATAAAGCGGAGATATACTGACTACTGGTACCCGCAGAAATCGTCACTTGATTGGAATGCCCAAAACTATTAGGCGCATGTATTTTTAAAGGCGGGTAGCCTTCTTTTTCTAAATAATCTATGTTCGCCCCTAATTTGCGCAAAGCATCTACTAAGACCCCAATCGGCCGTTGTTTCATTCGTTCTGTTCCAGTTAAAACTTGTATGCCTGATTGCATAGAAAGGTAAGCCGTCATAAAACGAAAGGTCGTTCCTGCTGCGCCCGCATCTCTTATTTCCAAATTACTTTTTAGTAAACCATCCATCAAAACGGTATCTTTTGAATTGGAGAGCTTATGAATCGGAAAATCTTCGTCACATAAAGCACGAATGATTAAAGCTCGGTTGGCAATACTTTTTGAACCGTTTAAGGTGATGGTTCCTTTGGCGGCTTTATTACTTTTATTGATGGTTGCTATGGTCATACTGTCTTTCCTTTCGTTGTTATATAAAGGAGACCTCCAAGCTAGGCTGTTCAGAATTTGGGATAAAGTTCCTCTAGTTTTGGGTGCGCAAAAAATCATACATCTGAAATCATACCTGCCTACCGGCAGGCAGGTAAGATGTATGAACTATGATTTGAGATTTTTTCAGCCCCTAAAATAATGGGGAGAAGAAAATCCTATATCTGCGTAATGCTGAACAGCCTATCTCCGAGCTTTCTAAAAACTTGTAGGTCTCGTTACATTTTCATAAGAAGGCGCAAATATCCTAAACTTTTAGATTTAGTGAGCTGATTTTTTGATTTAATTATAAATTAAGTAATGCAGCCTAACTAATCGGGTAATTTAGAGCTAAGATTTTACCCGATTAATCAATCTGCATTACATATAAAGGTTTTTATAGGAAATTAGTTCCTAAGTAAAATTCAATTTTCAATTTCAAATTTTCAACTACCTTCGGCGAGAATTGAAGTTGATTTTTAGGTTGAAGTTGAAAAATTATCGGCATTCCAAATAATTGATAATTTGTTGATTTTAAAATTTACGTAAGTACCAAGGAACTTATATTTTATTTTGTGTGTAATATAGTTAGACTAAAAAATCTAGCCATGTAATGATTACCAACATATAACTCTCCTTTTTATTGCTGCCTAGCATCATACTTCTTTTATGCTAAAAAATAATATGATGAGCCTGTCTCGAAAATACGACAGGACTTTTCACTATCCCTTTTCCCCTGGTACAACTAGCGATGATCGAATCAATCATCAATATTGGGAAAATATTACGGCTATTGAAAAAATAGTCCATACAGAAAGGAAGTAGTGATGCTTTGTGGTTTGCCAGGAACAGGTAAAGATACTTATATCCAAAAGCATTGTAAAGATTGGCATATTATCTCCCTAGACAATATACGGCGAGCGAATAAAATTGCTCCAAAAAATACTAAAGCCAATGGCAAGGTATTACAAATAGCTAAAGAGCAAATGAAAGTATATTTGAGAAAAAAGCAGTCTTTTGTCTTTAATGCTACCAATACAATCAAACAATTAAGAAGTCAATGGATTACTCTATTGACAACTTATGGCGCATCGGTTAAAATTATTTATCTAGAAGTCCCTTATGTGCAATTAATACGGCAGAATAGTAATAGAGAACAGGTCGTACCCACAAAAGTGATGGAAAAAATGATTCGAAAATTAGAAGTTCCAAGTTTAGCAGAAGCTGAAACCGTTGTCTATATGACAGTAAGCTGATAAAAATAATATGTATTTATATAATTTTCAATAATATTAAAGTTACTTTTGCTTATATACCAACATACTTATCCGCTAATAAAATGCGAAATATGCAAATATCTTCTTTATCAGCCCTTCTTTTTTTTCTGCTGTTAATACTTATCTTATTAATGGCATGTGCTAAGAAAGTAACCCCAACTACTTCTACTACCACTACGACTACGATAACCGAACCAATTATCAATCAAACAGATAAAGTAGAACAATTAGGCAAAGAACTTTTTAAACAAGATTTTTCTTTGGATTACAATCAAGAAAAAACAGTTGTCTGTATTTCAAAAGCTATTCAAAAAAGGCCGAATGATATATTTACGACTTTGTCCTTTGTCCTTTACGATATAGAATCGGCGGAAATCTTATTCAAAGAAATAATACCTAAAGCAACAGGAGAATGGTTGAATAATGCAGAATTCCAAGTGACCATTATTCCTGGAGTAATGAGAAGTAATAGGCAAAATGCTACTAAAGAAGGAGTTATCTATAATGTTAGGACTAAAACAAAAAGAACCATAAAATAAGAGATAGGTAATAAGGCTAAAATTTGCTTTCGACCCATTTCGACAACTTACAAAAAAACAACAGATTTAACCAAAATATCAATTATGACTAATCGTTTCAGATTTACTTTTTTAATACTACTAATTGCCATAATTGGCTGCTTTACAGCTTGCCAAGAGGAGACAAAACAATTGCCTATAAAAAAGCTAACTAATCAAAGTTGGCATAAAAAAGCTAAAAAACAGAAAGACCAGCAAGCATTGCGGTTTGAAGGCCCACATAATTTCTTTGAATTCCATCATCAGATTAGAACGAGAACTGGTGATTCAGGACCAAGATATGCGACTAATTATAAGCAAACTGCTTTACAAAAAGCCTTACGCCTGCGAAAAGACTTGGGGACTCAAAGAAACCAATTTTTAGATTGGCAGGAACGGGGCCCAGGTAATGTTGGTGGCCGAACTAGAGGCTTATTAGTGGATAAACGAGATCCAACCTATTTGACTTGGTTGGTTGGTTCTGCCGGGGGCGGTATATGGAAAACGACGGATGGTGGAGCAAATTTTGAACTAAAAACAGCGGCCTTGCCCAATATGGCAACCACTACCTTAGCTGCTAGTGATGCGAACCCAGATATTGTATATGCAGGAACAGGGGAAGGATTTAATGGAAGAGATATTACAGGAGACGGTATTTATAAAAGTCTAGATGGTGGAGAAACCTGGGATATATTACCCGCCACTAGAAGTGATGAACGATTTAGAAATGTATTGCGCTTGGTCGTTGATCCTACTAATCCTGATATTATTCTAGCGGCTACTCGACACTCCTCTTATTTGTCAAATGTGGCAGAAGAAAGTATTACTTCGATTGGATTTATCATGAAAAGTGAGGATGGAGGTTTAAACTGGTCGGCAGTATATGGAGGAGCAAGAGCCGATGGGGCTGATGTACAGCAAATAGTAGCTGACCCAACTGATTTTAATATTTTATATGCAACAGTAAGAAATACAGGTATTCTGAAATCAATAGATAAAGGAAGTACTTGGCGGACGGTTTTTAATGTTAATTCTTCTAGGTTTGAAAGAATGGAATTAGCAGTTTCTCCTGTTAATCCAAACATTTTACATTTTGCTGCAGAGGCAAATGGAGATGCTAATTTACTTCGGTCTTCTGACGGTGGAGCTAATTGGGCGACTGTAGTCGGTGATTTTGGAAATTGGTTAGGTGGACAGGGTTGGTATGATAATACTATTGCAGGCCATCCTTACGATGAAAATACCGTATTGGTAGGAGGTTCTGGGCCTTTATTATCTATTACGTCGTCTGGAGATTCTGTAGGCGTAAGAGATTTAGGACTCGTTATAAATGATACTAGATTTATCAATTTGTATAACCCCTTGGGAGATTCGACCGTTGTTTCAGCTAATGATTTTATTACGGATGTTTTGGGGCTACCTGAACGATTTGAACCCTTGGTACCAGTTGAAATTCGCTTTGGTTCTGGTAAAAAACAAATGGCGCACCGCCATATCGTTGAGGGTGATGATTATGAAGACACCTTTGTTGATTATGTAGAAGTGCCTTTTGAGGTTTGGGATGTTTTGAACAACAGACAAATTATGGTTTCTTTTATGGATGATGATAATGATGGTCAATGGTCCATCAATGAAATAGGAGAACAACTTCCTGAGAATTTTCCAGAATTATTATTTTTTCATGCGGTCGATTATAATGCTAACCAATCTTCTGCTGAATTAACTTCTATTCTAAATAGCGCATATTATGTGATGTATGCAGGAACTTTTGAAGGAGCAGAATTGGGGACTCAGGCATTACCAAATGCGACGGTTGCGGTAACTACGATTGTTAGATCGAGCGTGGGGTCTACTTTTGAACCAGTAGCAGATGGTTATGGAGAGTATCCTGATTTTGCGGTTAGTACAAAAGGGGTACATGTTGATCATCATAACATTGTTTTAATTCCTATAGACGAGGAAACCCAAAATTTCTATATACTTAATGCGAACGATGGTGGTGTTGCCTTTTCTAGAGATGCTGGACAGACTTTTGTGCAAACAGGAGATACTTTTAAAGAAGAAAGACGTTTTGGCGGGGGAGACAATATTGTTTATGAAACTAATAGAGGATATAATACTTCCCAATTTTATGGTGTAGATAAAATGAATGGTGGAGACCGCTATATTGGCGGTACCCAAGATAATGGTAGTTGGGTGTCTCCTGCGGATGCAGATGCTAGTAGTATTTGGACTGCTGCACCGAGTGGGGATGGCTTTGAAGCCGCATGGAATTATGGCAACTCTGATTTATTATTAGAATCTTCTCAGTTCAATAATGTGTTCCGAAGTGAAGATGGAGGCGAAACCTGGCGACCAGTAAACCTGCCAGGTAGAGGTCCTTTTATTACCCGTATAGAAGCATCAAAACAGGATCCAGATCTAGTCTTTGGAATTAGTTCTTTGGGTGTTTTAAAATCTACTGACTTTGGCTTGAATTGGTCCGTTACCGATATGCCAACCGAATGGCGATTTAATGGTTTAGGAAACCCAATAGCTGTTTCTGAAGCTTCACCAAGAGTCGTCTGGACGGGTGGGCAATTCAATGAAAATGTTGGAATGATTGTTTCTGCTGACGGAGGAGATTCCTTCCAACCAACAAATGGCTATGATGAAGCAACACTAGGATTTATTACAGGGATTGGTACGCATCCCATCAATAAGAATAAAGCATACGCCCTTTTTTCTGTTGCGGATGGGCCTAAAATATTAGAAACAGCCGACTTAGGACAAACTTGGACAGATCTTTCAGGGTTTGGAGAGAATCAATTAGAAAGTAATAATGGCTTTCCTGATGTAGCGACTTTTGCTTTAGTGGTCATGCCTTTTGATACGAACCAAATTTGGGTTGGTACGGAAGTAGGTCTATTTGAATCCTTAGATGGCGGTGCAAGCTGGAATTTTGCAGATAATGGTTTACCTCCTGTGGCGATTTATGAAATGAAGATAGTGAATGATGAAGTAGTCTTAGCGACTCATGGTCGAGGTATTTGGTCCGTTAGTTTGCCCCAATTAGAAGGATATGAACCCTTGCCAGCCTTGATTGCGCCACAATTAACCATTGTAGAAAATGGGTTGAATGGACAAATTGAAGGTCAAGCCAATCTTCGAGCAGCCTATGATTCTACGATTTTAGAAATCTTCTTACCATCAGCTGATGCTCCTGTTCTAATTGAAAGAATGGTCTTTACAGAAAATACAGAAAGAATCAACGAACCTTTTGAATTTCAAGCTACGCTAACAACAGATACGATTATCTCTGCAACGCTGCTACTAACTGCGTATAAAGATGGTGAAGCATTAACGAGTCAGAGCAATGCTTTGATTTATGATGTGGATGAAGATGAAGTTGTGACTTATAGCGATGATTTTGATAGTGGTATTAGTGATTTTGCTCGATTGGGCTTCAATATTTACCAAGAAGAAGGTTTTAGCGATCAAGCATTGCATTCTCCGCATCCGTATCCTGGCAATAACCAAGAATTTATTGCGGTTTTTCAAAAGCCAATTATGGTTGAGGAAGCGACTAGTTTGTTGACTTTTGATGAGGTCGTTTTAGTAGAAATAGGGGATTCAGACGATTTTGACAATCCTGCATTTTATGATTTTGTAACCGTCGAAGCTACTAATGATAATGGACAGACTTGGATCACTTTGGATGGTTACGATTCTAGTAGGAGTAGCGAATGGACGACCGCTTACAACGCTGAAGCAAGTGGTAGTATGGAGCTAATTCAACCCCATCAAATTGGCTTGTCTGGCTTTTTTGAGGAAGGAGAGGTGATTTACCTACGTTTTCGATTGGTTTCTGACCCATTGGTAGAAGGTTGGGGTTGGATGATTGATAATTTGGAAATAAAATCTCAATTGACTTCTGTCAACGAATTACCCGAATCGGTTGCTTTGAAAAATTTCCCAAACCCTTTTACTGCTTCTACCATTATAGAATACACCTTGCCACAAAAAAGTGAAGTGCAAGCCGATTTGTATAGTTTGGATGGAAAATTAGTGAGTCAATTAATTCAAACGACTCAATCAGCGGGAAAACATAGTTATCAAGTAAATACAAGTAGCTTGGCATCAGGCATGTATATTTGTCGATTTAAAGTGGATGATACGGAACGGACTTTGAAATGGATAAAACGATAGGGGGGCAGTTGTCGGTTATCGGTTGTCAGTTGCCTAATTGCTAATCTAACTGATAACCGACAACCCTTCTAACCTGTTGTTAACTATTTCTTTAGCAACGGATTAAGTTAGCAACGCCTGCCTGCCGCAGGCAGGGATTTTTATCACTTATTTATCTGATGTACTATAAACTTTTTTCTTTATAGAAATCAAGGATTTAGGTTTACTATCCCGATAGTTATCATGGATGAAAATTTAGCAAATTTGGGTATTCTTGATCAGCCTGAACTGATAACCGATAACTGACAACCGACAACCGACAACCATTCAAACCTAATAAAAACAAACCCCACCTTGAGTTTCAGAAATTATTAAGCAACCTTTATTGCGGAATGAGTACTAATTCTTTATAAGAAAACCCTTTTCTTTAATGCTACTTATTAATTCAAATTATTACCAATTTCTTACATTATTTGTAACTTGAGTTTATTACTGAACTAACTGAAATTCAAACTATGACTTATTGCTCTAGACTTATTTCCTTTACATTTTTTGTAGTAATAATAGCTTTACTAACTGCTTGTCAGGAGAAAGTAGGACAATTGCCCGTAAAAAAACTAAGTAATAAAATTTGGCATAAAGAGACGAAAAAACAAAAAGAATTGCTTTATGAAGGCCCACATAATTTCTTTGAATTTCATCATCAGATTAGAACAAGAACAGGAGATGAAGGACCTAGGTACACCACCAACTATAAGCAAGCGGCATTACAAAAAGCATTACAAGAACGAGCGGCAACTGGGATTGCTCAAAGTTCGCCTTTAGATTGGCAAGAACGTGGTCCAGGAAATGTTGGAGGTAGAACAAGAGGCATTTTAGTCGATAAAAGAGATACGACGTATCTAACTTGGTTGGTTGGGGCTGCTGGCGGAGGTATCTGGAAAACAACAGATGGAGGAACGCATTTTGAATTAAAAACAGCAGAAGTGCCAAATATGGTCACTACGACGATAGCGGCGAGTGATGCCAATCTAGATATTATCTATGCAGGTACAGGAGAAGGTTTTTTTAATCAACTAACTCCAGGAGATGGAATGTATAAAAGCTTGGATGGTGGGGAGCATTGGACAGAAATTACTAGTACTAGGAATAACCCACAATTTGAGAATATACTACGCTTAGTCGTTGACCCCGAAGACCCTAATATTGTATTAGCAGCTACTAGAAGTTCAGGAGCATCAAGGGATAAAATTACTACGAATGGGCATATTATGAAGAGTATAGACGGAGGTCTTAGTTGGACAGCTACCTATACTATAGCGGGAGATACGATAGCTACCCTTGACCCTGCTGTTCAACAAATCGTAGCAGATCCAACAAATTTTAATATTTTGTATGCTACGGTGAGAAGTATTGGTATCCTAAAATCAATAGATAAAGGAGATACTTGGACGATTATTTATGATGCTAGTACCAATGTTCCTGAATTTGGGAGGATGGAATTAGCGGTGTCTCCTAAAAATCCAGCTGTTTTACATTTTGCTACAGAAACAGCAAATTTATTTCGCTCTTCGGATAGAGGGGCACTTTGGGAAATAGTACCTGGCGAATTTGGAAATTGGTTGGGCGAACAAGGTTGGTACAATAATGCGATGGCAGGAAATCCTTATAATGAGAATGAAGTAATTGTAGGAGGTGCAGGATTGTTATTATCTATTACTTCTTCAGCAGATTCTTTGAGTAGACCTATTTTAGAAAGTGTCCAGAATGATACTAGATTTATTAATTTATATAGTCCTTTTACTGATTCGGCAGTACTTACCATAAATGAATTTATTGAAGAGTTTTTAGAGGAAACGCCACTACCAGAAATAGATACTTTAGTGCCTATTGAAATTCGGTTTGGACCGGGGAGAACGCAAATGGCGCATCGACACCTCATTGGAGCTGATATAGAAAATACTTACTTAGATTATGTCGAAATTCCTTTTGAAGTCTGGGATAACTCGCAGAATAGACAACTTATGGTCTCTTTTAATGATGCCGATGGTAATGGCGAATGGACAATAAATGATGTGGGAATACAATTTCCCGATGATAATTCAAGAGAATTATTAGTATTTCATGCGCTAGATTATGACCCTGATCGACCTGCTCCTGAATTGAATAGTATTATAAATAGAGGCTACTATGCAGTGTTTGCAGGGACTTTTGAGGGGACAGAATTGAATACTCAAATATTACCCATCGATACTATTTTCATAAAGACATTTGTTAGAAATACTAGGAACTCTACCTTTAGACCTATTGCAGATGGTTATGGCGAGTACAATAATACGGAACTTAAAGTTTATACCAGAGGGGTACATGTTGACCATCATAATTTGGTCTTAATTCCTGAAAATGATACCATCCAAAATTTTTACATCATTAATGCCAACGATGGAGGAATTGCTTTTTCTAGAAATGCAGGGGAAAATTTTGTACAAACAGGAGATACTTTTAAAGACGATATTCGTTTGGGGATATTACCACTTACTTATCCAACCAATATCAGCTATAATACCTCCTTGTTTTATGGCATAGATAAAATGAATGGTGAAGACCGATATATTGGTGGTACGCAAGATAATGGTAGCTGGGTTTCTGCGGTAAACCCAGGAATGGAAAGTATTTGGATAACTGCAGCTAAGGGTGATGGTTTTGAAACTGCTTGGAATTATGGAAATCCTGATTTATTATTAGCCTCTGCCCAATTTAATACGGTTTTTAGAAGTGAAGATCGAGGGCTAACTTGGAATCCAGTTAATCTGCCTGGAAATGCTCCTTTTATAACAAGGATTGAAGCATCCAAACAAGACCCAGATTTAGTATTTGGAATTAGTGCTTTAGGCATTCTAAAATCAACTGATTTTGGATTGAATTGGTCGGTTGCTGAAATGCCAGCAGCATGGCAATTTAATGGGCTAGGAAATCCAATTGCTATCTCAGAAGCTTCACCTGAAGTTGTCTGGACTGGTGGACAGTTTGATGAAAATGTAGGACTGATTGTTTCTGCCGATGGAGGGAATTCTTTTCAAGCAACCAATGGGTATGACCGAGCAAGCTTAGGACCTATTACGAATATTGCTACGCATCCTTTCAATCAAAATAATGCCTATGCCCTTTTTTCTATGGCGGATGGGCCAAAAATATTAGCAACAACTGATTTGGGGCAAACTTGGACGGATCTTTCAGGATTTGGCACAAATCAACTAGAAAGTAATAATGGCTTCCCAGATGTCGCTACTTTTTCCTTATTAGTCATGCCTTTTGATACCAATCAAATTTGGGCGGGTACGGAAATTGGTTTGTTTGAATCTTTAGATGGTGGTGCAAGTTGGCAATACGCCGATAATGGTTTACCGCCAGTATTGATTTATGAAATGAAGATTGTCAACGATCAAGTGATATTGGCTACTCACGGTCGAGGTATTTGGTCAGTGAACTTGCCCGAATTAGAAGGCTATGAACCCTTATCCGTATCGATTGGACCGCTAGTGAATATAACAGAAAATGGATTTAATGGACAGATTGTAGGGGAGGCCAACCTGCGAGCTGCTTATGATTCCACCATTTTAGAAGTATTCTTACCATTAACAGAAGAACCTGTTCTAATTGAAAGAACCGTCTTCGCAGGAAATGCCACAATAAGCAATACTTCTTTTGAATTTCAGGTTAACTTAACAAGGGATACCATTATCTCCGCAATTGTGCAATTAACGGCATATATAGATGGCGAAGTATTAATTGATCAGAATAATGTTATTATTTATAATGTAGATGAAACCGAAGTGGTGACTTATAGCGATGATTTTGATAGT
>CAZXYA010000229.1:0-12880 GCA_964644655.1 uncultured Saprospiraceae bacterium
ATCGGAAGACAGGCAACATTCGCCCTTCAAAATTAATTTAAAGAATAACTAAAATGTCATCTTCTCGCATGATGAGGTAATCCTCACCTTCGTAGTTCAATTCTTGTCCGGCATACTTACCATAAAGAACGATGTCTCCTTTAGAAACAGTCATTGCGTTTCCGTCCTTGCCTGGACCAACTGCTACGATTTCGCCTCTTTGTGGCTTTTCTTTAGCGGTGTCAGGAATAATGATACCACCCTTTGTTTTTGTGTCAGCGGGTGCTGGTTTTACAACTACTCGATCGTTAATTGGCTTCATTGTAGTCTAAACTTTAAATAAGGTTTACAAATAATATTTAACTCGCTTTGGTATTGTTGAATATATATTATCAAACAATTCCAAAACATTTGACTAACATCAACTTCTGTACCATGCCCCTAAATCCGCCATTTTTGCAGAAAATGTTAAAAAATGCCCGAAATTATGTCAGACATGGCAGAAAATCTGTCAGTACTCCTTGAAATTCGTTCAAGAGGTCGCAAAAATAGGTGAATGCTAAAAATAATGTGTTAAAAAAATGTTAAGAAGTAATTGTAATTTAAAGAAAAATCGTTTAGAATGTGTTTTTGGTTTGTTTGAATCGAAAATAGAGAGGTAAGCATTGAAAAAAGAGGAGAATGAGCTGATTTTAATGACCTTTAAACTGTTTTATAGATCTTATAAGTCGATTTTGAGTGTAACTGAAGGTGAAATAAAACTGACTCTTTGCTAAAGCCCTTTGTTGAATCGGAGTATGATCGTTTAATTTGGACTGGATTAAATTTATTACAGAAAAAAAGGGCTACAATTTTTTGTAGCCCTTTTTTAATCGCTTCTAAAAAGTAAATTAAGAGCGTCTATCAACAATAAAAAGCAAGCAAATTAACGAATGAGTTACTGCCTACTGAAAATCGCCAACAGCTTACTAATTTACTGTGTCAATAACTCAGGTCCTTCAGTTCCAGTACCACCTACCATTAAACTAGTAATAATGCATAAGGCAAATAATGCAATAGCTAAGCCCCAAGTTAATTTTTCAATAAAATCAGTAGAGCGAGCAGCGCCTAACATTTGATTAGCCGATTGACCACCAAAAGTAGAATCAACTCCACCACCTTTTGGATTTTGAATTAATACGGTTACCATCAATAAGACACAAACCAAAGCGATTAAAATGACCATTCCTGTCAACATATCTTTCTATTTTTTATTTTTAAATGATTGTCAATTTCTGAAAAAAATAATTCAATCTATTTTTTTTTAGATAAATTACGTTTTACCTTCTACGAATCTTCATCGGGAAGGTTTTGAATTTTTTCAATTTCGCCTGCAAAGAAACTACTTTTTTTAGGCATAATCAAGCGCAATTGTTCATACATTGCTCTTGCCTTACTGTATTGTCCTTGTTTAACCAATAGTTGTGCCAAGGTTTCAGAAACGAGGGCAGTATCCATAGTTAGGCTTTCTTCTGCAAAAGCAACTGTTTTGGCAAATTGCTTGCGGGTAGCTTTTCGTTTTCTTTTAATGGTTCTTTCTTTGCCATTCTGAAGCGGCATTAAATTAGCACCTGAAAATTGCCCTACTTTTGCATACTGTGCTTGCCAACTATTAAATTTAGTTTTTGGAGCAGGTTTAATGAGTTTAGGTGCTTGATTGAATGTAGCTTCTAAACGGTCCAAACTATCAAAATTAAAAGCAGACTTAGCAGGAAGAGGCGTATTTTCTTTTACTAGTTTTTCTACTGAATCTGCTTCGGTGGTTGTAGCTATTTCTTCTTTTATAGCTGCCTTCTCAACTTCTTCTTTGTTATTATTTTCTTCTACTAGGGCAATTGTATTAACTTGGGGGATAGCTTGCTCTTTTTTTGACAACACTTCTTTTTCCTCTGGAAGCACTATTTCCGTTCCTTCTTGGATAGATTCAAAAGTGACGGGATCCTCTTCCGAAAATGCTACTTCAAATGGAATGGAAGTTTTATTTTCTTTCTCAATTGTAATCTCTGAAGTAGTTGTTAAACTTGAATCTTCTTCCGTTTCTGTTATTAGTTCACTTTCTGTTACCAGTACAACTTCTGGGTTTTCAATAAAAGCTACAGAATCACTAACTGCTGCCTCCGCTTCTGCTTCTTCAAATAAAGCTTCTACTAAGGAATCTTCAACAACCGGCTCATTTGGCAAAGTAAATAAGTCATTTACTTCAATAGCATCATTGGGTAAACCATTATCCTGCTCTATGACTTCATCCGCAACAAAAGAAGCGTTGGGGGCTAATTCTTTATTACTATTAGACGTAGTTTCTCCCGATACTTCCGTATCTTCAAAATTAAAGGTGATAAATTCTTCTTCTAATTCGTTTACCGTTTCTAAATCGGAAATTTCTGCTGTTTCTGGAGTATCTTCAATCATTTCTTTTACGACTTCTTCCATTTCAGAAGGCGCTAATTTGATTGAAGTAATTTCCTCTTTGCTAGTCACTTCTTCGTTAGTTTCCAATAGTATTTCTGGTGCTGTATTTTCGATAACTGGTGGTGGAGGGGATAAATCTTGGACTGATTTAGGCATCGGTATTTCTGATGCTGTCAATTTATTTTCTTCAGGTATAAAATTTAAATTATCTACTTTATTTACAGCTAATTTTTCATCTATGTCTCGTTCTAAACTAGATAACTCTTTTAATTCTAAGAAATCTTCTCCCATGATAATACTTTCCTCTAAGTCTTCTAATACAATGGGATCTTCACTAAAAATTCGATGTAGGTGAGAACGATCAATACCGTAAGTAGCCAATAATTCTATATTTCTATCCACGTCCGTATTATCCTCTTGCTGACTTTTCATCGCCAATAAGTAGCGCAGACTTAAGCTATAAGGATACTGTACGACCATAGATTTCAACTCTTGGTAAGAAACCTGATGTAAGTATTCCCGATTGCCGAGAAATTTTAATAAATTATCTGAAGTCATAGCCCGCTTTTTTCCGTGGAAATAAGTTAGGAAACGATGAAATATAAATGATGAATGATGAATTCGTAGCGTGTTGAAAATCAAAATTTAACATTTCTCTTTTCCTTAAGTCCTAATTTAGTAACATATATCGGTTTTCTATAGAATAACAAGAATTTTGCAATATAGTAGGAATTGAGGAAAGGAAAAAGGGTTTTTGCAATTTTCAATTTTCAAAACCTGCTTGTAATCAAGTTAAATACCGTCCCAAAAAAGTTTTTTATACTGATTAAATGTAGAATAAATGGTATTAGAAAGTGCTTCCAGAACTCCAAGTTCTGGAAGCACTATACTTACTTCTTAAGTTTTTGAAAATTGCTGCTTAAAAACTACCAAATCACTTATCTATCAACAACATTTTTTTCATGTCTGTACCAAAAGGGGTACTTAATTGATAATAATAAATACCAGCAGTTGGTAAAGCTGATTTTTGAATGGTCAACTCATTCCATCCTTGTTGTCCCTTTTCTTTTATAGTGGTTATTAACCTACCTTGAATATCAAAAATGCTTAATTCTATCTGACCGTTGTCCCGTAATTGGTAGTTTATTACGGTTGTTTGGGCAAAAGGGTTGGGTTGGTTCTGAGATAATTCAAAATCAGAAGTAGGAATTAAAGTTGGTGTTTCAAAGACTAAGTCAATATTCAAGTGATTATTGGTTTTGTCATAAGCTTCTGCCGATAGGAAATCGGAGGTAATCTGTAATAAATCGCTTAGGTTACCAGCTTGAAGTGCCTTCAATCTTAAGGTAAATAATTCATCGCTAGGCAATGATTCTGTAGCTTGTTCATTCACCCAACTGGTTAATAAATAACCTCTATTTTTTAAGGATTGACCAATATTATGCATCTTTATATGCGCTGTTGATTCAATTGCTTCTATAAGTGCTACTTGAGGATCTACCTTTAGCGTATATTGAAAACCAGATAGATTGGAAAGATTTTCGCCTTTTAAGGTAATCGTGGCACTTTCCCCTTTTGCTAAGTAAATATCATCGGTTAGAATAGTAAAAGTACCTGTTTTGCTATTTCTAGCATCGGCAGCAACTAAGCTATTAGGTGTAGCAGTAACATTCACATCGCCAATTTTAACGCCTATGAAATCAGCAATTAAATCTTTATCACTTAAATCTAAGGTAGTTGATTCTGGAAAGACTTCTAGGGACGGATTGGATGGGTCAGGAAAAACATAATCAGCGGCTACAAATCGCCAAGAAGTATTTTGAGTAAAATCTGGAATGTCCGCTAATAATAATTTTCTTAATTCTAAAATGTCTGATACTGTCACGGTGCCAGACCGATTGACATCTCCTGCAATTATTTTATAAGGGGAATCGAATTTTTGGTTACCCAAAATATGATTCTGCATCAAGACCAAATCAAAAGTAGTGACACCATTTAATGGATTTATATTTTTTGTAGGTGTAACGGTATATGTATCAGGGGCTAATTCTGTAAAGGAATAAGTGCCATCTATTTCATTCCTAATGTCTGTTTGTTGGGTACAACTTAGGTTTATTTCACTCAAGGGCATGCCATCTTCCATCGTAATAAGACCTGAAATTTTAGCAGTTGTAGTTCCAACACCACCATTACCAGAACAGACTTCTCCTGTTCTTTTGAATACGGCTATTATCTCTTCAGATGAACCAACCTTTTTATAAACTTCGGTAGGTAAGGTTTCCTCATTAAGGATAATATCTGTACAAACATTATCCAATAATAATTCAACTTCGATTTGGTAAATAATAGTAGAGTCTAGTAAATCAAGACCTTCTATACTTCCATCAAACCAAGACATAGTAAACTGGTCGTCTTTTAAACTAAATCCTCCAGTTGATAAATCAGGTAAATTTAAGTCAGTAATGCCAATAATTCTAGCTACACTTGGATCGGCTATATGTACCGCTTTTTGAAAACCTACAATTGATTCAAAATTCAACACATAGACAGGAATTTTGGCAGTACTTCCAACTGTTCCTGTTATTTCTCCAAAATCAAATTCAAAAGATTTATTGGTATTAATTGCTTCTATTGTATAATCTTCACAATAGGTATCTGTACCACAGGCATTGGTTGCTGTTAAGCAAATCATATAAGTACCTTCGGTAATAAAACTATGTGTTGCATCAGGCGTATTGGCATTTGCCCCATCGCCGAAATCCCAATTATAAGTCGTACCATTTTGAGTCGTGTTGGTAAATGTAGCTTCTAAATTTACAAAATTTAGGTCGAAATTAGCAATTGGATTATTGTCCCCGGCACCCAAGGTAAGGGGTACTATGGTCGAACAGCCTCCTGCATCTGTAACTGTTACTTCATAATTTCCTGCACTCAAATTACTAAAAGTAGAAAAAGGACTTTGTTGGGTATCATTTAAAGCATAAAAATAAGGAGGAATACCTCTAGTTACATTAATTTGAATACTTCCGTTTGTGGAATTACAACCTGGTTCTTGTGTAATATCAATTGCTGCTATCGGTTCCTGAGTAGGCAAATTAACAACAACATTTTGGATGCGTTCACAACCTAGAGCATCTGTGACTATTAAATCATAAGTCCCTGCTGCAATGTTTCTAAAAGTTGAGGTATTAGTTGGCCCCTCTCCTAGATCATATTGATAAGGCGCTTGTCCTTGAGTAGCAGTAATATTAATGGTTGCATTTGGACTTCCACAATTAGTCAATACCTCGACTGTTAAATCAGGACCATCTGTAGCCATTATTTCAATGTTTTGACTACTAGAACAACCGTTGGCATCAATTGCCGCTACTGCATAAGTCCCTGCTGCTAAATCTGTAAAAGTAGCACTAGGAAAGGCAATTCCATTTAAGGTATAATTATATGGTCCCTGTCCACCTGTTGGATTGATGGTAAAACGACCATTATCTACACCACAAGCAGCGGGTAATTGATTGGTAATGGCTAAATTGATTTCATTACTTCCTGCTACTTCTATTGTCTTGACCTGACTACAATTACTAGCATCTGTAATTGTTACGTCATAATTTCCAGCACTTAAATTTTGAAAAGAATTATTGGTAGATTCTCCTTCCCCTAAATCAAAAAAGTAAGGAGGAACCCCACCTGTTACGGCTAAATCAAATTGTCCATCGGCAGTACCGCAACTAGCAGCTTGCTGATTAACGATGGCTATTTCTGGCATTTCTGTTCCTTCAATGACCACACCTAAGGCGGTTGAACAATTATTGTCGTCGGTGACTATAATTGTATAGGCGCCTGCTCGTAAATCGGAGAAATCAGGATTGGTTGTACTTTCGCCACCAATACTAAAACGATAAGGAGGCAATCCACCAAAAGCAGATACCTTAAAACCACCATTAGCCGCTCCACAACTAGCATCAATAATATCTCCTATACCAAAGGTAGGAGCTGGAATATTTCCTAAAGTAATGGATTGGGTCGCAGTACAACCATTATTATCCGTTAAGGTGACTACATAATTTCCACCGGGCAAATCGAAAAACTCAGGGTCGTCAGTTGGACCGTTTCCAATGTCATAGGTATAAGGTCCAAAACCACCGAAGGCATTGACGGTAAAAGAACCATTTGCTCTATCGCATCGTGCTTCGGAAGTATTTTGTACATTGACTTGAGGTCCACCAGTACTTTCAATTTCAATAGTAGTACTAGCTGTACAATTATTATTATCCGTTAAAGTAACGGTATAGGTTCCCGCTGCCAAATTAGCAAAGGTTGGATTTTCAGTAGGACCAGCGCCAATATCATAGCTAAAAGGGGCAACACCTGTTCCTGCTACCGTTAAAATAGCATTGCTCAGATTACAAGAAGCATCTTGTTTGTTGGCAATTGCTACTGTTGGAATAGGAGAGTTATCAATGGTGATTGCCATCACATCTGAGCAGTTATTGGCGTCGTAAACTGTTATATTATAATTACCTTCTGCTAAATTAAAGAAATTCGGATTAGTGGTAATCCCTCGACCAATATCATAGGTATAAGGCGCTTGACCACCTGCTGAAAGGACCGAAATAGCGCCATCTGCATTACCACAAGCCGCATTTTGGTTAGCTATAATACTTAAACTAGGGCTAGATGGCTCATTAATAGTAATAGCTTGGGTGGTGCTACAATTATTGGCATCGGTTACCGTAATCACATAATCTCCTGCTGCTAAGTTAGAGAAACTAGAGGTGCTATTGTTGCCATTTCCAATATCATACTGAAACGGGGCTGTACCTCCTGTTACCGAAATACTAACGGCGCCCGTGGATTGAGCACAGGTAGTTTGTGTCACATTATTGATTGCAGTAACGGGAGCTGAACTTCCATCAATATTTATATTAGCTATGGTGCTACAATTATTGGCATCTACAACAGTTACTGCATAATTCCCTGCTGATAGTCCTGTAAATTCATTCGAGGTGACTGCACCATTTCCTAGATTATAGGTGTAAGGTGTTTGCCCTCCTGTCGCTGCAATTCTAAAAGAACCATTAGCTGAATTGCAATTATCATTTCGCATATCTGCTACAGAAACATTAATATTACCTGTCCTTTGGATGGAAATGGATTGAGAGGCAGTACAATTATTAGCATCCATTACAGAAACAAGATAATTTCCTGCTGCTAAATTATTAAAAGTAGGGGTACGACTAATTTGGCCATTATCTAATTCGTAAATATATGGCGCTCTACCTCCTGTAGTTTGAACAGTAAAACTTCCATCTCCTGCGCCACAGTTTTCATTATCGGTATTAACAATACTTAAGGTTGGAATAGGGTCTTGAGAAATGATGACCGTTAAATTAGCATCGCAACCCTCGAAGTCGGTAGCCGTGATTGTATAGGTCCCAGCACTTAAATTAGCAAAAACTGGATCTTGACTAGGCCCATTTCCATAATCATAGGTTATTGGTTGTTGGGCATTCGTAGAAAAAAGGGTAAATCGACCGTCATTGCCGTTACAACTTTCATTATTGAAACCAGAAATGGCTAAATCTATGCTACAATCGGCGGGTGGTGGAGCAACACCAGCAATAGTCATACAGTCCCCAAAAGCGGAGGTATTCCCTGTTGCACTTGTTGCCAAAACAGTAATTTGTTCGCCACCTTGTAAAGTAATTCCATTAAGAAAAGGGGCATCTAATCGCCAAGTATTATTGACTACTATTGCCCTGCCAATTAGGGTATTGCCCTGACAAGGACCATCTTGACAATTACTATTGATTGTATAGACTTCGACTGTTGCATCATTTTCTCCAGTACCGTTAATTACTGAAACAGAAGCCATATTGATAATAGGTGCAACTTGGGCATTATTCCCATCTGAACTTAAACCGATTCCACTATTTTCATTACAATAAAAAGTATTGCCGAGTATTCTATTATTAAAAGAACCTCCGAAAACGGTGACGCCAATTGGGTTATAAGCAATAATATTGCCTTCGCCTACACCCGTTCCACCAATTAAATTATTGCTATTTCCGTTGCTTTGAAAAATAACTCCACATAATTCATTCCCAATTGTTTCGGTTTGCTCAAAGTTAGTACCGATGATATTTCCTTGTACGATAGTATTTTGCGCCCCATTTTTCATCACAATGGCACAACCATTCCATTCTCTTTGGGCAGGATCGTCTTCAAAAATATCTTTTTCAGCGCCGCAATTATATAATACATTTCCTTTATTTGGTGCGCCAATAATATTAAAATCTCCACCTGTGACGTCAATACCATCATCAGGGAAATTCCTGATTTCTAAACCATAAATTTCACAATTATCTGCTCGCACCCAGATAGCATTATGTGGAAAACGCCAATCATAAGCACTTCCATCTAAGACGATTAAGGGACGAAATACACCTCCTGAACCATACCCAGGCTGAGTAGTAGCGTCGATAATAGTTCCCGCATCTCGCAAAAAGGGTAACTCTGTACTGGTAGTAGCACCTACATTAATTTGTTGCCTACCACCACCATTGATATTAAATTGAATGGTATTGGGACCGGGGGTAGCATTGGCACATTCTATGGCAGCCCGTAGCGAACCGTCGCCTCCATCATTATTATTGGTAACCCAGATAATACCAGTAGCGTCGGAGCAATTATTAGTAGCTACAATGGAGGGGAGACAATCACTAAAAGTGGAGGTTCTATCATTATTATCAAGAGCAATGGCGGTAATGTTTTCTCCATTGATAATGTCTTGATTAAAAGGAGCAGTTAGGGTCCAGCTTCCATCATTTTGCACGATGGTTCTGCCAAGGAAAATGCTACCTTGACAAGGAGTATTAGCACAACCTTCGGCTATATACAATTCTATTTCATTGCCTATACTACCTGTTCCCGTAATTTGGGTATTACTAGCAGTAGTAATAATTGGTGCTGCTTTATCATCATTTCCACCATCGACCAATTGAATGCCAGTTAAGGTATTACAAGATATTTCGTTTTCAGTAATTCGGATACCAAAAGCATTACGGATTCTAACGCCAATTTCATTACCTGTAATGATATTATTTTCGATTAAGGCAAAATCTGATCCATTTCTATTATACACGCCTGCCCATTCATTACCTAAATTGGGATTTCTGTTATAATCTGTTCCAATAATATTATTAATTATTTCTATGTTGTCTGCATTGGCACTTACGACAATACCCACCCCATTAAAAGGACCATTATTCCCTGTATCTGGAAAGAAATCTTGTTCGATTCCACAGTTATAAATTACATTGCCTTTCTCTTCATCTCCAATGATGACATTATCTGCACCATCTACATCAATTCCATCGTCTGGGAAATTGCGAATCTCCAAACCATAAATTTCGATATTATCTCCAAATATTTTTATGGCATTAATCGGACCAGTCCATGAAGGAATAGAACCATCTAAAACAATTCTAGGTTCAAAATTGCCATTGGTGCCAAATCCTGATTGGGTTGTCCCGTCAATAATAGTAGCTGGATTGATTAAACTCGGTAAAGGATCTCCCGCGTCACTTCCCACTAAAATAACGGCTCGGTCATTGGTTGGAATGTCAAAAATAATGCGATTGGGTCCTTGAAAAATATTGGCGCAATTAATGGCATCCCTGAGTGTTCCTATCCCAGTATCATTAGCAGAATTAACGATAATAGTACCATCAGGTTGACCACATTGACCTTTTAAGGAAATAGAAAAAACAGGGATAAACAAGGTAAGAATAGCTACTTGTTTCAAGTAGGTAAAAACGTTCATAAGCCCTCGGTTTTTGGTCGAAGCAGAATGTTTATAGCTGAATTACCTAAAAATCACGGGTAATAGATTTTTAAGCATCAACTTTCTCCTTCTAATGTTCATGAAATTTATTGTGTAACACAAAAACTCCAATATACTTAAAATTGAGTTGGTTAAAAGATTATAAGGGAGTGTCAAATAGTTACTTAGTAAGTATTTACTTGTTATCTGGACTTAGAACTTATAATCTATTGGATAGTAATTGGACGTTACACAAGTCACAAAGTTACAAATTTTTAAAATTTCTTATTTGTAAAATATTGGCATTTAGTATTAAATTAATTAAATAAAAATTAAATATTAAATTAAATTATTTTTAAAAAATTGTAAATCAATTACTTAAAATAAATATATTGCAAATATTTTTAAAAAATGAATTTGTTTTGTGCAATAAAAAACATTTGTAACACTATGTGGTCTGTGTTTTTAGGTACGAATTTTGAATGAACTTGATTATCTCTACATTTTTAAAAAGTTTTCACGCTATGAAAATTAACTTAATCAAAAACTTACCATTATTATCCAAAAAAGATTTGCCTGCCTTGGTTTTTATACATGGTGCGTGGCATGGAGCATGGTGCTGGCAGGAATATTTTATTCCATTTTTCACTAAGAACGGTTATGAATGTTATTCCTTTGACTTACCTAATCACGGGGAATATAAAGATAAAAAAAACATTAATAAATATAGTGTCAAGGATTATACAAACCATTTGGAATTGGCAATAAAGCAAATTAATAAACCTGTCGTGTTAATTGGGCATTCGATGGGTGGTTATATCATTCAAAAATATTTGGAAAAAGCGGATTGTAAAGCGGGAATTCTAATTACACCCGTTCCCTGCAAACCTATATGGAGACTGTTTTTTAAACTGTTATTAATGCAGCCATTGGCTATGCTAAAAATGATAGTTACTTTAGACCCATATCAGATAGTTAATTCTACGGAGAAGGCAACTAGTCTTTTATTTTCTGAGGCAATGCCATATCATAAAAGAGTTCAATTTACTAAAAAACTAGGACGAGAGTCTTTTAAGGTAATAGTTTTCGATTTTTTACTATCAAAAATCAAAAGAAGGAAAAATTTAGCTATTCCATTATTAGTACAATGTGCAGGAAAAGATCAGATTGTCTCCTTAGAAGAAACTAAATATACTCGTCGTTTTCAACAAGCGGATTATCAATTTTTTAAAGAAATGGCACATGATATCATGCTGGATCCTAAATGGAAATTATCAGCCAATGCAATCCTTAGCTGGTTGAACAATAAATTTCCTACCGAAGGACAACCGGATCATCATTTAACTAAAAACTTCGCTTTAAAAACTCAATTTCCTAATGCAATTCAAGATTTAATTGCTAATTTGGGCGAAAATAATGAAATAGATGCAGATGATATCAAAACGTTGAGGCAAGGAAAGTCAAAGCGAGACAATTGATGATTGATGAATTTGCAAAGGATTGAATAGCCGAAGGCTTCGAGACGTATTAATAGAAATTTTTGTTACACTGTAATAGGGCAATATTAAATAAATAAATATGGATTCGATTAAAAACAAATGTGCTGTCGTTACAGGAGCAGCATCTGGAATTGGACAAGCAACAGCAATTTTATTGGCGCAGCATGGAGCCAAAGTTATTGTTTCAGATATTAATGAAACGGCTGCAAAAGCAACCGTTGATATGATTGAAAAAACTGGTGGGATAGCTAAATTTATTGCTTGTAACGTAGCGAATAAGGAAGAAGTAAAAACATTAATGGTTCAAACTATAGCTGCTTTTGGCCCGATTAAATATGCGGTAAATAATGCGGGAATTGGTGGTGTTTTATCTCCTTTGCATGACATCAAATTTGAAGATTGGGACAGAATGATGGCGATTAATTTAAGTGGTGTTTTTTATTGTATGAAAGAAGAAATTAGTGCGATGTTGCATCATGGCGGTGGCAATATTGTCAATGTTGCTTCCTTGGCAGGTTTAGGAGCAGTACCAGGAGGTAGTCCTTATTGTGCCGCAAAACATGGGGTTGTTGGTCTAACTAAAACCGCAGCTGTGGAATATGCTAAATTAAATATTAGAGTTAATGCCGTTTGCCCAGGATGGACAGAAACTGCTATTTTAGATACCTTAAGTAAGGAAATGTTGGACAATAGTATTTCTAACTATGTGCCAATGGGACGGATGGGGAAACCTAGTGAAATAGCAGAAACCATTTTATGGTTGTTAAGTGATAAATCTTCTTTTGTGAATGGGCATTGTTTGGCTATTGATGGGGGGATGAAAGCTTAGTTGAAAAGGGTTAAAGATGTCAGGTGTCGGGTGTCAGGTTAATCGTGCATATAATTATCTAGCTTTCTATCTTATGATTTTAAATAATTTACCTTTCAAAAACTAGTTTAGTTTATAAAAAATGCCTATTTTTGCAGCCGAATTTAAAAAAATGAGATTTTATGTGTTTTTTAGATAACATCTTGTTTATACTTTATAAAAATCAAATCAAGGAGTATTTATGTTAATTATTGATGTAAAAGATAACGAATCAATTGATAAGGCGCTAAGAAGATATAAGCGTAAATTCCAACAAGTAGGAAC
>CAZXYA010000230.1:0-12850 GCA_964644655.1 uncultured Saprospiraceae bacterium
ATAGACTCATCACCAATGGATTTGTTCATGCAAATTGGATACACTTACTAGTCAATATGTTTGTTTTATATGAGTTTGGTCAACATGTTGAAAATATATACTTATCTATGTTTGGTGCAATGAAGGGTAGATTATTATATTTGATGCTTTATTTATTTACGATTATAGCTTCCTCTATACCTACTCATTTTAAACATAAAAACAATCAGTATTATAGAGGTTTGGGTGCTTCTGGAGCAACTTCAGGAATACTATTTGCCTTTATTCTATTTAGCCCTTGGAGTACCTTGGGACTCTTTTTTATCATACCCTGTCCTGCCATCATTGCTGCCTTTTTATTTTTATTCTATTCTTCATGGGCAAGTAAAAACTCTAATGACAATATTGCTCACGATGTGCATTTTTATGGAGCAATTTTTGGTTTTTTATTTACGGTCGCATTAAGGCCAGAGATTTTCACTAATTTTCTTAATCGAATAATGCAGGAATCTCCATTTTGGTAATTCAATTTTTTAACAAATCTCCCCAATGTAACCCATGTCTAAAATTGAAAAAAATCCTTGGAAAATTACCCATAGTAAAACGGCTTATGAAAATCCTTGGATCAAAGTCACCCATAATGAAGTCATTAACCCAGCAGGAAATGATGGGATATATGGCGTTGTTCATTTAAAAAATTATGCCATAGGCATTTTACCATTAGATAAAGATTTAAACACTTATTTAGTGGGGCAATTTCGTTTTCCGCTCAATGAATACTCTTGGGAAATTCCAGAAGGGGGCTGTCCAGAAGGTACGGATATTTTAGCCACCGCAAAAAGAGAATTAAAAGAAGAAGTAGGCTTGACCGCTAAAAAATGGACGCCCTTATTAACAATGCATATCTCTAATTGTGTAACCGATGAAATAGGCTATGTCTTTATTGCGCAAGATTTAATGGAAGGCATTGCTGAACCTGAGGAAACAGAGGAATTAGTGATTAGAAAATTACCTTTTGAGGAAGTTTTTCAGATGGTGATGGATGGAAAAATTACTGACTCTTTGACGATGGTTGCTGTTTTAAAGGCGAAGATATTGATGGACAAAGGGATACTCGCTTAATAGCTTGTTGGGAATTTATCCTTTGGGCTAAAAAAGATTAAAAAATTGATAGAAATAAACCTTGTCCTTGTTGAAGTGGCAAAAATATAAACGATGTTGGCTGAAAAGATAAACGGTTCTTTGATAAACCAGCGCCCCTACTCCATCATTACAATTGGTTTTGCTTGAATACTTGAACTTGTTTTAAGCACCAAATAATACATTCCGCTTAACTGTTGCTGTGGCAAATAAGTAATAGTAGCCACTCCTTTAGCTTGCCATGTTTGTTCGAGAATACGCTCAATCACCTGCCCATTTAAATCATAAATTTCTAAGGAAATAAAGGAAGCTTGTGGTAAATTAATACGAATATTTGTTTGATTATTAAATGGGTTAGGCGCAATATCCATTTGTAAATTAGCTAAAGGAAGATCAATTTCTTGTTGCTGATTTCTACTTTTTAAACCTTCCGATTCCTCTTGCAAACTATTTTCCTCATTGACACATTCCGTCGTTATTTTAGCTTCAAAGTTAGCCCCTGCTTCTACTGTAAAACCTGGTTTTAAAATTATACTTGATCCTGCATAAAACCGAACCTCTTTATTCGAAGTAATCACTACATTTTGGTCAGTAGTAATCGTTTGACTAGCTGTATAAAGAAAATTTGTAGGATTCGTGTTTTCTATTAAAGTAGTCGCCTCTTCAAAGTTCATTTCTTGATTAGCTACCAATCCATCTCGACAAATATCCGTTGTGCAAAAATCACCATCGTCTATGGTTAATTGACTACAAGAACAGCCATCCATCCCTACCCTTTCTCCATTGGGGGTGTCTGGGCAATTATCGGAACAATCCGCAATGCCATCATCATCTGCATCTATCAGAATTTCATCAATATTGCCATCATTATTATTGTCTATATTATCGCAGATTTCTTTCGCATTAGGATGGGCAGTTGCCATCATGTCATTAAAGTCCGTATTATCCAAAACAAATCCAGCAGGCGGATTCGCACATGCAGTATTGGTCATCGATTGATTGGGGTCTCCAAAACCATCTCCATCCGCATCTTTATATAAAGTAAGATTATCAATTTTTAATATTTCTACTTCTGCTAAAGACAGAAAATGTTGGACATTTAGTTGAATCCGTACATATCTTGCAGTATGATTGAGTGAAGTACTAGTGACTAGATTAGGTCTTTCCGTAAAATATAAAGCAGTTACGCCATCCTGATCTAAGACCTCATTTAAATTAGTGGAGACAAAAGCATTTTCTGATAAAAGCACATAATAATCAGATAGTCTACCTTTACAACAGTCACTTCGATTGTGGACATTAATTTGATTAATCAAATTAACTTCACCTAAATCTACTTCCCACCAAGCATTTTGGTCAAAATTAGTATAGGTGACAGAACCATTGGCTAAATCTCCATCTGTATTTCCATCTATTGCTCTTTCAGGTCCTGCTTCCTCTCTAATAGAAGATTGAGTTGCTGTTTTACCTATCGCTATATTGGTAGTCGAGAGGTCTTCGGGTATTTCACCAACACAATTACAAAAAGCATCTACTACATCATTAATAGTACAAGGATTTCCATCATCACAGGACATACCTATATCTGGCCCATTAGCACAAACATCATTGGCATCACAAACACCATCTCCATCGGCATCTTGTTCCGCAGGGGCGTCTAAAGTAGAAGGGTTACAATCATCATCAATACCATTACAAGTTATCTCAGTTGGTGTCATCAAGCCCGTAGTTCCACCTACACAAGTTCCACAATTATCAATGAAAGCGGTCCCTCCCCAAACATTATTACAATCTAATTCGCAAGGCGTTTTACCTGTATTTCCGCCCACACAAGTTTCACATTCATCTAAATAAGCCAAGCCATTGGCATCTCCATTACAATCTGTTGGTACAAAATCTCTGCCTATTACATCTACTTCAGCAAGCCCTATTTTAGTCATGCCTTCTGCCTGAATCCGTATATATCGTCCTGTTACATTCAGTTGATTTAAAGTAAATAATCGTTTCACCGTTGGGTTGAAATATTCGTGTTTGGCAATTGTTCTAGCTGTTGCTAAATCGGCAGTTCCAAAAGGTTCATCGCTAATCAGGACATAAAAGTTTTTAAAATGGGTCGAAGGGGTTTCCATTGATTGCCCTTGCATGTCCACCGTATTCCAAACATCTATGTATTCAATGATTTTAGCCTCGCCTAAGTCCATTTCCCACCAAGGTTCTTGTTCTATTTGCGTAATGGCAGAAGAACCAACAGGCAGTAATCCTATTTGGTAATAATGTACATTTGGTCGAGCATTATTATTGCCATCAATTGCTTTGGTGGCAAATCCTTGAATATTTGTAGAATCTTGAAAAGCATAAGTCGCCAAACTACTCTGAGTAGCTATAGCCGAACGACTAACTAATTGTAATGGTGGCGTAAAATTGGCAGCGTCCTCAATTTTAGGATTATTATAAGGGGTTGTATTCGGTGCATTTAGTATTTTCACTCGAATAGGAAAAGCTTTGTATTCATAGGTAATTCTATCTGGAATATATTCATTGATAATAAAATACAATTGATCATTATCCGCCGTATCCTTATATACAGCATTCGCTTCTAGGTAATCTACTAGCTTTTCGGGAGAAGCAAACTCATAAATTCGTTCGTCATAATCAATTCTAAGTGCATCCATAGAAGCAGCTTGTGTCAATCCAAATTCATAAGTGCCTCCTTTGTCAGTAATGGCTCCGTCTACTTTAAATTGGAGGTCGTTAGTTGCCAAATCAATGATTAAATCTTGTGCCTCATTTGGGGTGAACGTAATTGGACGAGTATTTGCCAATTGATTGGAAGTAAGGATAATCGAATTATCTGGATGCTCTGTATAAGGCACATCTGAAAGATCTTGGTAAGTAACATAGTAAAAATCGGCCACATTTGAAGTATCTACATCAATAAACAACCAAGGGGTAAAACCCGTATTTCTAGTTCTAACATTCGTATCACCCGCATTATGCAATTTGGAAACAGTTACCGCATTGCTCAAATCCGCAAATTTGATGCGGTCATAGACCATATTATGGGCATGTTTGTACATAATAATTCCTTCTGAATTTTCATTTTTTCCCGAAATAAAAACATCTCTAAAGGAATAATCTGCTTGGTAATTGATTCTAAAGCCAACATTTGCTCCCCAAGCCTTAAAACCGTCAAAAATAGAACGGGATTCATGGTTCACACCGGGGTCTCTTTCAATGGAATTGATGCCATTAGTACACCAAATAGTCGTGGTGTTTTCCATTATCAAAGGAATTTCGGTGGGAATAACCCCATCTCCTTCTTTACTATAGCCATTTTTGTCTAAGGGAAATTGGTCAAACATAAAATCGGGTCGAAAAGTAGCCAATGCTTCCGAATCCATCCTTTTGGTAATATTAAGGGTCGAACTTAGATTAAATACTCCCACCCCTCTTTCTGCTTCTACAATGACATTATTTCTGCAAATAATCCCTCTTCCTTTCATACCAAAACCTTGTCCAGAAAAAAGGTAGTCTCCATAAAATAAATTGGCTTCATAAAAATCAAAATCATGTCCTTTTCTAATATCAACTACTAAATTATTATCCCAAAAGCCCGTTTCGTTGCCAAATTCCGAAACAATGCCTGCTCCCGTTACATCATACACCACATTATCCGAGATATTGGCATGGGCATCGTGGTGAGTAATTCCCCAACCGGGATTGCCTCTTACGACATTTCCTGTAACTTGGGCTAAATTAGTGCCATTGGCGGCCCCCGTTTGATGCAAATGAATGGAATAACGCCCCCGATGATTGGTAATATCTTCTTTAGGAGAATCCACCAATTGAGAACATTCTTGCCCCAAAGCAGAAACAAAAGATTGATGCGCAACAGGTGCTACCCATTGACTCCAAGTTAAATCATCTAATAATTTACTTTTATCCGTTCGTCCCATGTCGATAAACCCAGCATTCTTAATTTGAATATTGGTCGAATTGTGCATGACCATTAAGTGTCCTCTTTGGGTAATATCAGTTGGATTTTGCGACCGAAAAACAATGTTCCTATTCAGATTACCAACGTAACAATGTAAATCATCAGCTGGTCGTCCACCGTGATTTTCCGTTAAATCATTTTCGGTCAATATCGTATTCCCATTAATATTGTTAATAAATGCCGTTTCTGTGCCAGGGGAACTTTCACCTTGATTCCCACCTCTAGTAATTAAAATTTCATCTCCTACTTTCCAGCCATTGGGGGCTGTTTCCATTTCTATATTAGCTTGATTTTTAGCTGCATCTGCACTCAGTTTCGCCATTACCGATTTCTCTTGTCCTATGATTTCTAGTTCTCCCATTGTTACCAAACCAAGGGATAATTGAGTGGCATCCCAATTATATCGTCCCAAAACGCCCGGTCCATCAAATACTTCTTCCACAAAAGTTTTGGTTACATTTGTTTCGCCAGCTAATGCTTCTTCATAATTTTTAAATCTTCTATCTGGTCCAACGGTGTAATTATATTTATTGGTCGCTTGTCCATCACTAAAATGAGCAATAGCTTCAGCATTCCACATTTGGGCATAACCACTCGTCCCATTTTTATGCGCTTCTATATCAAAAGGTTTGATAAGTATGGCAATAGCACCATCGGTCCCATTATTCGCCTGAAATGCTATTTTAGAGGTATGCGTTCCAATAAAAGTATCAAAAATTAATTTGGAGGTATCACTGGCAGTTCGCTGCGTTCCTTGAAAGATTCCATCTACTCGAATAGCAAAAATATGGGCATCGGAGACGCCCTCAAAAGTAACAGTAATATCATCTGGAATGACGACAATGGCAGCATCACTTGGAATTGTTCCTACATCCCATGTACTTTGGGCAAACCAATCCCCTGATTGTAAGGCAGTATGGGTGGCAGTACTTGTGGGAATTAAATGGTGTAAGCTGTGTTGTGCAAAACTGAATTGAGCAAGGAGCAGGCAGGAAAAAATAACGAATTTAAAAGGTGGTGGCTGGATAATTATCATTATTGAGTTTACGGTTTAACTATTTTTATTGACAAATTTTAAGAAAAATTGAGTTGTCTAAAAAATGAGTCTCTCTTGATTGGAATAAACAAAGGTATCATCAAAACTACCATTCCTCCAAATATATCTCAAAATTTTAGCTGGATTTTTAATATATAGAACGTCAGATAAAAAAGTGATAATTATCCTCCGATGAAAAATCGGAGCAGGCTGTGCTACTTCATTTATCCGTGATAGCAATTAACACCACGGATAAATGAAGGGACACAGATTTTAGACGTGATTATTTAATAATAGTAATTTTTGTAATATCAATTTTTAAGCTAACTATCTAAATCTAGTTATTCAGTTGATTAACAGTATATTGTAAATTAAAAATTATTGGTCGAAAAAAGAAATCAAGGTGCAGCGCACCGCCTACATTTGTATCTTTAGTGTACAAAAAAACTAAGGTGCAGCGCACCGACCACCTTTTTAGTAGGGTAAAGTAAATTAAGTCTTTTTCTGATAGGACAAGATACCCATTTTCATGCTAGAAACTAAAAAGATTAAAAAACGTCTTAACAATCGGTAGTTTATAAATTTAAAAATGTACATTTATTTTTTGAGATAAAACGTTTGTACAATAGAGCGTCAGATAATAAACTAATAAAAATCCGTGTACCTATAATCAGTGTACCAAAGAATTTAATTGTGCATGAATTATAGATAAACGGGTGTTCAATACAATTATAGCCTTGAAAAGGCGACATATCATAGCATAGGGTGCAAACCCAATGTAATCATAAAAAGAATGAATAAATTATTAATAGCCAACAGAGGAGAAATAGCCATTCGCATCGTCAATGCTGCCTATGATTTGGAGATGGAAACAGTAACCATCTATTCCGAAGATGATGCAACGGCATTACATATCAAGAAATCGGATGAAAGTTATCCTTTGAAAGGCGTTGGTGCAGCCGCCTATTTAGATATAGAACAAATTATTAAAATCGCCAAAAAAGCGAGTTGTAATTATCTCCATCCAGGCTATGGCTTTTTAAGTGAAAATGAGAAATTGGCTAAAGCCTGTGCAGCAGCAAAAATTATCTTTGTTGGTCCAAGTCCTAAAATACTAAAGCGTTTTGGAGATAAAATAGAGGCTAGAAATCTAGCAAAAAAGATAGACATTCCACTCATTCCTGGCACCAATGAAACCACTAGTTTAAAGCAAGTTAAAGCCTTTTTTAAATCGCTCCCAGATGGTTCAAAAATAATGCTAAAATCTATGTCAGGTGGAGGCGGTAGAGGCATGAGAATAATCGGAAAGTATGAAGCCATTGAACAAGCTTATCAACAATGTCAATCCGAAGCGCAAAAAGCATTTGGAAATGACCAATTATATGTAGAAAAATATTTGCCAAAAGCACGCCATATTGAAGTGCAAATATTAGGAGATGGGAAAACGGTTACCCATTTATGGGAAAGAGAATGTAGCCTTCAACGTCGGCAACAAAAATTAATAGAAATTGCGCCTTGTCCAGGTTTAGCCACTAGTTTAAGAAAAAGCATCATCCAAGCCGCCATCAAACTAGCCAAAGCTGTTAATTATGAAAATGTAGGCACTTTTGAATTTTTAGTAGAAGGAGAAGGCTTATCCAAAAATGCCGCTTTTTATTTCTTAGAAGTCAATCCTAGAATACAAGTAGAACATACCGTTACAGAAGAAGTAATAGGCGTTGATATTGTGCAATTTCAGTTGAATCAAGCAATGGGATATTCCCTAAAGGAATTGGATTTACTACAAGCACAAATACCAACGCCCAAAGGCTATGCTATCCAGGCAAGAATCAACATGGAACAAATTGATTCACAAGGAAATACCTTAGCAAAAACAGGGCAATTAAATCATTTTGATTTGCCTTTTGGCAATGACATTAGAATAGAAACAACAGGTTATATAGGCTATCAAAACAGTCCGAATTTTGATACGCTTTTAGCTAAATTAATCATTCATTCCAAAACTGATAATTTTAATAAAGCTATCAATAAATTATACCGAAAGTTAGGCGAATGTCGGATTGATGGAATCAACACCAATCTATCTTTTTTACAAAATATTTTACAACATCCAAAGGTCCATAACAATCAATTTTACACCCAATTCGTTCTAGAAAATTTAAGCGAATTATTGGTTAAAAAGGTCACTCAACATCCTCAATATTATTTTAATAAGACAACCCAACTAACACAAAATATTCATAAAAAAGAAAAGCTACCCGAAGGGGTAATTGCCATCCAAACACCCATGCCCGGAAGTGTGGTAAGTGTGGAAGTAAAAGAAGGGGATACCATAAAAATAGGACAGCAATTAATGGTCATTGAAGCCATGAAAATGGAGTCAGTTGTATTAGCAGAAATGGATGGAATTATTGAAGAAATAAAAGTAAAAAAGGGAGCCATTCTATTTGAAAACGACTATTTATTTTTGGTAAAAAAAGAGACCAATTCCGATCAACAAATCAATATAAAACAAACCTTTGATCTAGAAAAAATCCGTCCAGAATTACAAGAATTACAAGCCCGAAAAGCTTTCCAATTAGACAAAAACAGACCGATTGCTGTAGGCAAACGAAAAAAGAAAGGCAAACAAACTGCCAGAGAAAATATTGCTCAATTATGTGATGCAGATACCTTTTTAGAATACGGTTCACTTATTGTGGCTGCTCAAAGAAGTCGGAGAAAATTAGCTGATTTAGTTAAAAATACGCCTGCCGATGGAATTGTTACAGGAATTGGTGGCATTAATGGGACATTATTTGACGAAGAAAGTGCCAAATGTATGGTGCTATGTTATGATTATACCGTTTTAGCAGGCACACAAGGTATGTTTGGACATCAAAAAACGGATAGGGTTTTGGAAGTGGCACATAGTGCCAAATTGCCCATTATCTTATTCGCAGAAGGTGGTGGTGGACGACCGGGCGATACGGATTTTCAAGGCATAGGTGGTTTGCATGTCAAGACCTTTGCCATGTTTGCCAAGCATAATGGTATTGCCCCTAGAATTGCGATTGTTTCAGGCTATTGTTTTGCAGGAAATGCCGCTTTAGCAGGTTGTGCCGATGTGATTATAGCTACTCAAGATACTTCTATCGGCATGGGTGGACCAGCGATGATTGAAGGCGGTGGTTTAGGTAAATATCATCCAAAAGAAGTCGGTCCCATCGAAGTGCAAGGCAAAAATGGGGTTTTAGATATTGTTGTAAAAGATGAAAAAGCAGCGATTATTACCGCTAAAAAATACCTCTCTTATTTTCAAGGACCAATTAAAGCATGGGCTTGTGAAGATCAAAGAACCCTACGTCATTTAATCCCAGAAAATCGCAGACGAGTCTATGATATTCGACAAGTGATTCACTACCTAGCCGATAAAGATTCCGTATTAGAATTGCGCAAAGGTTTTGCGATTGGGGTGATTACTGCTTTCATTAGAATCGAAGGCAAACCAATGGGTTTAATTGCCAATAATCCTAAACATTTAGGAGGTGCGTTGGATGCAGAAGGTTCAGGCAAGGCCGCTCGATTTATGCAATTATGTGATGTCTATCGAATACCAATGGTATCGCTTTGTGATACGCCAGGATTTATGGTCGGTCCAGAAGCAGAAAAGACAGGTTTGGTTCGACATACCTCTAGGCTTTTTACAACGGGTGCTAAAATTACCATTCCTTTCTTCACTATTGTTTTACGCAAAGCCTATGGTTTAGGCTCAATGGGTATGGCAGCAGGTGGGATGCACGAACCATTTTTTACCATCTCTTGGCCTACTGGCGAATTTGGTGGTATGGGTTTAGAAGGAGCGGTTAGATTGGGTTACCGAAAAGAGTTAGAAGCCATCGAAGATTTGGTAGAAAGAGAAGCCTTATTTCAGAAAATGGTGGCAAAATCCTATAAACATGGAAAGGCTATTAATACAGGTGCTTTCTTAGAAATAGATGAAGTAATTGATCCAAAAGATACTCGAAAATGGATAGTCAATGGTCTATTGTCTAATTCAGCAACTAAGGATGATGGAAAGGCTGGACGGGGATTTGTGGATACTTGGTAGGAGAAAGGTTTAAGGGTACAAGTGGCAGACTGTTCAGAATTAGGGATGAGGTTACCGAAAATCATACATCATCAGTCTTAAATCTGTCTCGTTTTAATCTAGTTGGATTTATGAACTATGATTTATGATTTACCACAAAAAAAATTTGGCAATCGTAAAAATGCGAGGAGAAAAAATAACCTAGCCAAAATGATAGTACAGGATATAAAAAATCCGTTCAAAATCCGTTCAATCCGTTGTGATCAGTTTTGAATCCTCCTAACTCATCTCTCTTAACATTTTCCTAATTCAGTAAAAAAATCAACTTCGTTTTACTGAAAAGGTAAAATAACTGCTAATATTTTATCCGTTCCCTTCCAAATTAAGTATAATTGCAAAAGATTTAAGCCAACAAAAATAAATTGGATTGAATACAAAAGAAAAAATTATAGCAATAGGGATAAAAGTCTTTAATCAAAAAGGATTTGGCGCAGTATCTATTCAGGATATTGCCAATGAATTAAGGGTAAATCGACGGAATATTGCTTATCACTTTGCGAATAAAGATAAACTGTTATTGGTCATCGCAGAGGAAATGTGGACAAAAATTGGCATCGAGCGAAAAAAAAGAAAAGACTTTCCCTCTTTTGAAAATGTACAACATGAAATAAAAATGTATGCTCAGTTTCAAAAAGAATACGCTTTTATCTTTAATGATTTGCATGTAATCAAGCATCCAATTTTAGACAAACGTTTCCGAAATTTTTGTTTAGAAACCATTAAAGATCATGAAGCAGCCATTGCTTTTGCCATCAAATTGGGCAATATGAATCCAGAACCTTTTGCGGGGGCTTATTATAATCTATGCTTGTCTTTGTGGGCCTTATCTATGTTTTGGTTGCCCCAACAAGCCATCCGAAAAGTAACAGATGACACAGAAATAGTCAAAGTAACTTGGAGTTTGATTTTACCTCATTTTACAAAAAAAGGAATTCAAGCATTCAAGGATTTTTACGGGGAAGGTTTTTATAAAAGTATCGGTCAGCCTTTTAAAGGCGATTTGGATGTTTTTTGAATGGGGCAAAAAGATAAATAGGTATAGGGGCTGAAAGGCATAGAAGATAAATTTAGTCTCAATTACAAAATGGAGATGCGACGCTTTTTTTTGACACGGAGAGACACGGCTTTAAATTATGAAAAAATATGTTTTAGTATGGTTTGCAGCCCACAGTACAGTCTTAAAGGAAAACATAAAAAAATCGTAACTACTTAGAAGTCAGGGGCGAGGAGTCAGTTGTCAGGGTACAAGCGATAAAAAACGAAAGTATTTTTATTTTGAAAGTGGATAAATCCTGTTTTTTAGCCCTATTTCTCTGACTCCTGACCCCTGAAACCTGACTCCTAAGTACTTACAAAAAATCATAAATTCAAACCGTGTCCTTCCGTGTCAAAAAAGAAATTTTCTTAAAGTTGCAAAAGCCTTATTACGAATCAACAATCATTAAAAATGAAATTATATACAAAGGAACAAGTTGCCAATATTCATAAACAAACTTTTGCTTACTTAATTGTCGAAGAAGCAGATAATGTATTAACTCTTACACTGAATCGGGAACGAAAAAAGAATGCTTTGCATCCTCAATTGGTGAATGAATTAGCCTATAGTTTGCATTATGCGCATTTTGAAAAGAGCATCTGGATGGTCGTGATTCAAGCCAAAGGCAATGTCTTTTGTGCAGGGGCAGATTTAAAAGCGATGGCAGGAATTATTGAGCCAAATGATTCCACTATTCCAAAACCAAATGGGGAATTATTAATAGGCGAATTATTTAATAAAGTGTATAAGCCCACCATCGCTAAAGTAACGGGGGATGTATATGCAGGGGGCTTTTTCTTCTTGGCGGGTTGTAATATAGTTGTCGCACAAGATGATATTAAATTTGGTTTGCCAGAAGTAAAAAGAGGGATATATCCTTTTCAAGTCATGGCGGCTTTATTAAAAGTGATGCCTGCAAGAAAGGTAATTGATTGGTGTATTAGAGGGTATAATTTATCGGTACATGCCGCTGAAAGATTTGGTTTGGTCTCAGAGGTGACTGATGCAGCGAGTATTGATGCAGCAGTTGACAAAATCATTGCAGAATTAAAACAAAATAGCCCCTCTGCCATCCGTTATGGATTGGAAGGCTATGACCATATTCAACCAAGTGCAGCAGAACATAAATACTTATATGATATGCTGCAAAAAACTATTTCTACTAAAGACGGTCAGGAAGGATTAAGGGCTTTTAGAGAAAAGCGGAAGCCTAATTGGTCGGGGGAATAAAAACGATAGACGGTCTACGGTTCACGGTAGACGGTCAAAGGCGCACACACATTAGCGAATTTAGATTCGCTAATTTCAAAATACAGAAATATGTCTTAAGGTTAGTCGAAACCGTAAACCGTAAACCATCTTAAAATGTTTGGAAAAGATTTATATAAAGATAAAGTAGCCTTCGTCACAGGAGGCCGAAGTGGCATTGGTTATGCCATTGCCAAAATGATGTTACAATCAGGGGCAAAAGTGATGATTTCTTCTCGAAAGGAAGACCCTTTGGCAAAAGCCGCAGCTGAACTATCGGAATTT
>CAZXYA010000231.1:0-7527 GCA_964644655.1 uncultured Saprospiraceae bacterium
TGATGGGAGATAATCGACATAATTCCGAAGATTCTAGAGTTTGGGGATTTGTTCCTCATAGTCATGTAGTAGGCAAACCGTTATTCATTTGGTTTTCTACCAAAAATGGGAATGCTTCTAATGGCATTAATTGGAATAGAATCTTTAGTTCTGCGGATAAACAGTAACTATATTAATGGGTCTGAAATTCAATTTAAAATGGGTCTTTGACAATTTTTGCACAAGCTAAATGGTTGGTTGACTTTAGTCAACCCAAAGATCTAAAATATAAAGATAATTACAGGCTGACTGAAGTCAACCAACCGAAAAAATGCAAAAGTTGTCAAAGAGCTTTTAAAATTTACTAAATCTTGAAGATTTAGCAAATTAATAAATCCCGATTTCTGACAAAAAATAGCCAATTAAAAAGGTAGTGGATAATTTCACTACCTTTTTTAATATACTGACCTCAAAGAAATTACATATCTCCCAAATTATTAATAGATTTGTTGCGGAATTGAACAAACTTAAAAGTTAATACGTAATTCAAAAAACATCAATTTACACTTTCTAAAATAATACAGTTATGAAATTAACAACTAAATTATTCACCTTTCTTTGTTTTAGTTTACTAATGGGATCTTGTATTTCCAAGGCTGATTATGAATTATTACAAACAGAACTAAGTGCAGCAAATAGTCAAATAGGTGAATGTGGCGAAAAATTAAATGATTATATGGCACAAATTAGTGCCTGTGAAAGAGAAAAGGAAAAATTAAAGGGAGATTTGAGAGCAGCACAAGCAACGGCTCAATCTAAAGATGCTCAAATCAATGATTTAAAAGAACAGATTACAGATGTTAGAGGTCAAAGAGATAAACAAGTAGAACAGGTTGGTGACTTAACTGTTTTATCACAATCTGCTAATGAAAATATTAAGGAAACACTTTCGCAATTAGAACAAAAAGATAAATACATCAATGCCATTGCTGCTGCTAAAACCAAAGCAGATTCTATCAATTTAGCTTTAGCTGTTAATTTAACGACTATGTTAAAAGATGGTATTGCAGATGAAGATGTAGAGATTAAAGTAGACAAAACCGTTGTCTATATCAATCTTTCTGACAAAATGTTATATACTAGTGGTAGCTCTACTATTACTGCAAGAGCCGATGAGGTGTTGAGTAAAATTGCACAAATTGTAGCGGCTCGCCCAGAAGTGGAAGTTATGGTAGAAGGTTATACGGATGATGTGCCAATTAGCAATAGCTGCTTAACAGATAACTGGGATTTAAGTGTGAAGCGGGCTACCTCTGTGGTTAGAGCTTTACAAACTAAGCATAACATAGATCCTAACCGTTTGATTGCTGCTGGTAGAGGTCAGTATAACGCTCTAACTAGTAATGATACAACAGAAGGTCGTTCTACGAATAGAAGAACTCGAATTATTATTTTACCTAAATTGGATCAGTTTTATGATTTATTAGATCCTAGTCAGGTATCGAAGTAATTTTCAATTTTCAATTTTCAATTTGTAATTTTCAATTCTTAAAACACGGCTATAAACCTTTAGAGTTGGTCTTTACAAATTGAAAATTGAAAATAATTACAGCAATTCAACACCCAAACCACTCCCCTCTCCAAGACTCATATATCCGTCTTTTAAAATAAAGCCTCCTTTTACTATATCTTTTGCTAAATCAAGACTTCCGTCTAAATCTAAATATTTGGTGGCTGGGTTGGCTAAAGCAGCATGCAAAGCAGCGGTAATACTGATAATGCTTTCATCCATACAACCCCACATCAGACCAATGTTGGCTAGATTGGCAATATGAGCAATTTGCCTGCCAGCTGCAATTCCTCCACATTTCATTAATTTGATATTATACAGACCAAAATGCAAAGGTTTTTGAGCCAATGTTAAGGCATGTTCCATTGTTTTCAGATTTTCATCTGCCATACAAATATTTCTAATATTTGGGGACAATTTTTTCATGGACGCTACTTTGCTATAGGGCATTGGTTGCTCTATCAATTCAAGTCCTAGTTCTGCTGTTTGTTGGAAAAAACTTTGGGTATCTGCCAGGGTATAGCCTTGATTGGCATCTACTCTTATTTTGATACCTGCGCCTACGGCTTCTCTTATTTTGGTAAAAATGGCGACGTCTTCTACTACTGATTTTCCTGTTTTTAATTTTAGCACTTTAAAACCCATTTGCATATACTCCTTCGCTTCTTCAACACTCGCTTCTATAGATTTAATACCAATGGTAATAGAAGTTGGTAAACTGAAATGTGCCCTACCCCATATATCCACTAAAGGCAATCCCAATAATTTACCAAAGGCATCATGCAAGGCAATATCTGCCGCTGCGCAAACTGCTGGGTTATCTGGAAATAAGATTTGGATGCGTTGAATGATGGCTTGAATTTTACGAAGATCTGCCCCACGGAGTAAATCGGCTACTACTGCTAATTGCTCTTTAGCAGAGATCATTGTTTCACCTGTAACGAAGGCAGCGGGAGAACCCGCACCAATGCCAATAATTCCAGCCTCCGTCTCTAAAATTAGAAAGATATTTTCTACAGCATCAAAGGTTTCATAGGCAATTGTGTATGGTCGGGTCAATTCTAGATTTTCACTAAAGGTTTTGACGGTCTTAATTTTGTATTTATTGGGAATGGACATCCTCATCTATATTTTGTACAACTCACAGAGTTGGGTTATTGAGCTGTTGAATAGTTGCCTCAAAATCGCTTACATATTCTTCGTATTTACTAGTTGCTTTTCCATTATATCCTGTATGAATCTTTACGACTTGATCGTCTTTATCAATAAAAATCAAGGTTGGATAGGATAAAATATGGTTGAGCATGGGTAATGATTTTGCTGCTTCCTTTTTATCAGAATAACCTGCAACGACCATTTCATATGGAATCCCCATTCTTTCCTTATAGCGACTAACCGCTGCATTTGCCTGTTCTTTATCTTTGCGTTTCTCAAAAGCTAAGGCAATAATTTCAATATTTGGATTTGGATTTTTGGTAAAGTAATCGACTAAAAATTCCGTTTCTTCTCGACAATTAGGACACCAAGTACCAAATATTTGAATAATTTTAGCCTTTCCTTTATATGCTGGATTATCCAGACTAATCATTTTACCTTCAGGATTTGGAAAGGCAAAGGCTATTTTATCATACCCTTCTTTCAAAAAGGTCAATTCATTTGGGTCTTTTAATCGAAAAGCATCATTTCGTTGAGCAGTCCAACTTGCCTGATAATGTTTCCCTGATCGGAAAGAGCCAATCATCGTATTATCTGGTAAAATCTTAGCCTCAAATAGGAAAGCATGCGCTCCATCAAAAACGGATAAATATAATTTATCTTCTTGAATCGTTCCTTCCAAATATCGGTAATCTCCTGTTTCTGTTCTAAAAGTGCCTGTTAAATGATTGCCTTCTTGCTTGAATTCACCAATTCCAGGAAATTTATCTTCGGGATCATTATTTCCTTGAAAATGAACTTCCCATTTTCCCGATACATCTAATTTCGGTGTTTTTTTCAATTGAGTAAAACGATGTTTTTTACCATATTTGGCAACAAAAGGAATGCGATAATTCTCTCGATTGGTCGCCACCCATTCTCCTTCCATGACCCTACTTTCAAACAAGCCCTTGATATAAGATTCATAAATAGGAAATTTAATTAAAAAAGTATCTTTCCCAACTTTTCTATCTAAGCCAATATAAATGTCTTCTTTAGCTACTCTGATTCGTTCTGCTCCATTAATTACATCAATATGAAATTCGGTTTCATTTTCGTAAATCACCTCAAATACAAAAGGTAAGGAAGCTTCCGTAGCCTCTTCAAAATTAGCAGGCATATTTTTTATTACTCCTCCATCAGCACTAAAAGCAGTCGATCGAATATCTAAGGTGGCTCGCCAATATCCTGGCGCTAAACCCGTAAATTGATTCGGAATCGTAAAACAACCACTTAGGGCAATGACAAAAAATAGCACAGAAACGACAAGAAAACGCATAGTTATAAGTTTTTCAGCTCTCGATAGATTTAAAAATAAAATACAAATTTCCGAAAAATAAACCACTTCTCCTCCTATTAAACGTCAATACTAGGTAAGCTTTCAATTTTTGGCAAAAAAAAGAAGATAACCGAAATCGTTTATCTTCTTTTTAAATATAATATGCTGGTTTTTTCAGTTGTCGGTTAGGTAGTCAGGTAAGAAACAGATAATAAGAAAATAGGTAACTATTCAACACCAATTGTCAGCACCTTGATTTACTTGATGATTGTTTCGATAAATCAAGAAACATCAATTTAAATCATGGTCATCAAGGTCTTGACAAAGAAGATAGGGAATAAATACGAAAATATTTAAAACATTGCCTAGCTCGTCAAATCCCTGCCTGCGGCAGGCAGGCATCTGACGCTCTAGTTATCTGTTAAGGATAAAACGGATAACTGACAACCAAAAAAATTAATCCATCAAAGTAAAATCCCCTTTTATCTGCACATTTCTACCGCCCACCATTTCTATTTCTGCACGATAAACAAATACGGCTGGATTCATTCTTTTTCTATCAAAAAATCCGTCCCAGCCTAGGCTTGGATCATTTGGGGCAAAATTGGTTCGGTGGTAAACAGTTTCTCCCCATCGGTTATAAATTTCTAAAGTAATAATTTGGTTGACCATACTCTCTTTGGCAAAAATAGTAAACCGATCATTTCCTGATTGACTATCAAAAGGTCGGAAAACATTAGGCACAAAAATATGGGGGGTTAAATCGACTAGTAAATTAACTTGTGAAGTTACCATACAACCATTTTGGTCCATAATTTCAACAGAATAATTCGTGCTTTGAATGGGTTTTGCGGTTGGGGTTAGACAGTCATCACAGCTCAATCCTTCGGCTGGTGTCCATATAATTTCTGCAATATTTTCTTCGGGAATATTCGTCTCCGCAGCCAAAGTCATAGAATCTCCTAATTGAATATCTAATTGATTCCCCAATTGAACCACTAGCTCTTCAGGTTCGGTAATTTCAATGGCTTGTGCTAGTTCACAATCGTTCGCATCTTTAACAATAATATCATAAGTGCCAGGTCTAAGTGCCGTAAAACCAGCTTCACTATTGAAACGGTTACCTCCATCAATCGAATAGGTATAAGGGCCTACACCACCAACAACACCTGCTATATTTGCTTGACCTTTGTCTCCATGACATAAGGGTTGTGCAATCGCTAAATTTAGCTCAGTAGGCTTTTCATCAATAATAGATAATGTCCCTATTTCAGAACAACCATTACTGGTATTCAAAATTTCTAATTGATAAGTACCTGGAGCACCAATAGTCGGTGAAATCACATCAGGCTTAGATTGAATCTCTCCATCAGCGGTTGTCCAATTATAAAGAAAATCAGCCCCTGTACTCGAGGCACTTCCATCAATTAATGCGGTTACAGAGTTACAACTAAATACTTCAGGGGAACTAATTAAAACAGTTGGAGAAACGGTATCTAATTCAATGCGTACCATCCCTTCTCCCTCGCACCCATTGGTTTCATCGACTACAAACAATAAGTAAGTACCTGCTGATCCCATAATTGGGTTAGTAGGATTAGAAGCATCAACGATAGTTCCGGTAAAGGTTTCCCAACGATAGTTGATATTATTGCCTTGCGTAGAATTTTCCGCATTTAATTGAACGGTCTGATTGCTACAATTGATAGCTCCCGGTTCTTCAATTATCGCTTGCGGTCTATTGACATCATCAGTAATAATCACTCTATCTGTAGCTTCACAACCATTTATTTCATCTATCACAGCTATAGTATAAGTTCCTGCCTCGTTAATGGTCGGATTTAAGGATTGATTACCTGATTGAATCTCCCCATTTTCAGTCGTCCAGGTATAACTATAAGGTCGATTATTAGCAACACTAGCATTTAGTTCAATTTCTGATTTGTCACAGGTAAAAATAGCTGTTTCGCCCGCATTAATTTGTGGAGATAAGGTATCTATACCTACCCTTGCTTCTACTTCAGTTTCACAAAAGTTATTAATATCCGTAACTTTCAAAACATATAATCCTGCTTGATCTACTGTTGGGGATAAGGTATTTCTATTTTCTAGAAAATGCCCATCTACTGTCGCCCAATTATAGCTATATTCATCCTCTGCCATCCCTACTTCAGTTCTAATCGATACTGCATTTTGAATACAATTTAAATCAGTAGGTGCTATAATAGCTACTTCTGGCTCTAGAATATTTCGTTCAACGGTTATACTTTTTTCGATAATGCAGCCATTGATATTATTCGTAACCATCAAACTATAGGTACCGGGTTCGTCAATTTCAGGGGTTAGAATATCGGTAGGGCTAATAAAATTACCATCATTACTTCTCCAATTAAGCGCATAGTCTATCATATCATCTAAAATAACTCCTTCTAATTGTTGAGTTAGCGTTTGGCAATTTAGTTGAGCAGGGGGCACTAACTCAATTTCAGGCTGTGTTCTGTCCTCCTTAACAATTTCAGAGACCACCGTTTCACAACCATTAATTGTATTCGTAACTACTAATTCATAAGTTCCTCCCGCATCAACGACGGGTCTTAAGTTAGTAAAATTCCTAATAATATTACCATCTTCTGTAGACCAAGTATGGGTATATTCCGCTCCAACACTCGTTCCTACGGTGGTAAGCATCACTTCATTATTGATACAGCTAATAATCCCTCCTGCTTGAATATCGGCATCTGGCGTTTCCAAATCAGATATTATTTCTGCGGTAGCTATAGCCTCACAACCATTCACATCCGTTACGACCACTTCATAGATGCCTCCTTCTAAATTAGTAGGATCTTCTTCTATTCCTGCATTATTACTCCATGCATAGGCATACCCAGGAGACCCACCTTCTACTTCTAAATTAATACTTCCTCCATTCGGATTATTACAATTAGCCATCCCCAACACCGTCACTTCTGTTGATAAAAGAGCTGGTTTGGATAGTGTAAATGATCTAGTATCTGTACAACCTAATTCGTTACTGACAATCACCGAATAGTCTCCTTCTTCCAAGTTATCAAGTCGGCTACTTTCCGCTCCATTATCCCAAAGGTAGGTAAAATCGCCTTCCGCTTCGTCCATTGTCAATTCTATAAACCCGTCAATCGTTTCATTACATTTTGGATTACTAAATTGATATTCTATTGCCACATTAGATTCAATAATTTCAGCTGTCCCTTCACCCGTACCCATACAGCCAGTAGAGGTCATTGCTATCGCTTCATAAACACCGCCTGCCGTTTCTGGAAGAATATAGCTGTTGGTTGTTATATTGGAAATATTTCGAGTAGCTCCATTATATTCATATTCTAAAGAAAAAGGACCACTCCCTGAAAAATTCACCTCAATCTCACCATCTGCTACGCCATTACAAATCACCACTTCACCTGAAAGGGTAGCAACTTGTGGTTCGATTCCTACCGTTACTTCTGCCATAGAAACCGTCCCGCATTCA
>CAZXYA010000231.1:7537-12849 GCA_964644655.1 uncultured Saprospiraceae bacterium
TCCGTTACCGTCACAGAATAGGGGGTTGTTTCGTCAATAGACATGGATATACTTTCTGCTGTAGCGGCTGTACTCCATTCATAGGTATATTCACCAACGCCGCCTTCGATCGTTGGTGTAATATTAACCGTTCCGCCAGGACAAGTAGATAAAGGCTCAAAAGTGACCGAGGGTTCTTCGGGTTCGGCAATGATTAATTCTGTTAAAAGATCTTCACAGGTACAGGCAGATTCTAACTCAAAAATGATAGATTCTGGCCCTTCTGCTACCCCGTCATCAAATACATTAACTGGAATTTTAATACTATCTTGTCCTACAGGAATAATTACAGGAGATGGAATCGCTGAATAATCTACATTTGGCTCTGCTGTACTTAAATCAGAAATCGTAAAAGGTACGATTTGTGGTTTAGTCCGATCACTATCTTCTGTTCGCTTAAAAACAAAAAAGGATTCTTGGCAGGACTCATAAACCAAGTTACTATCTGGGAAAGTAGCATTAGGAATTTCGGTAGCTAATTCTGCAGGATCACCTAATTTGAAACTATTAGCTGCTAAAAATACAGCAGAATCAAATTTTTTGTCACTAACATCTCCAACGGCTAATTTGATATGATAAGTTTCACAGGGAATCACATCTGCAACTGCCGTTAATACATCTGTATAGCCATCATATTCCATTTCTTGTTTTGCAACAGCTGAAGCAAAAACTTCTCCTAAAGAACAATTTCCAAAAGCTCTTAGCCCCGGTGTATTATTATTATAAAAAGGTCGATTATTTTGCCAGTTTACTGAATTAATAGATACAAAAGTATTTGTTCCCGGTAGTTTGGCAATATTGATACCTCCGTTCGAGAACGGACCATTAATCCCTGGGCCACTAATAAAAAAACCAAAAACATCATTAAATTCTGAGTTAGAATAATCACAATATTCTTCAGATGCAAAAACATATTCAAAACTAACTTGGTCAGAAGTTGGTGTAAAATCAAACTCCAATACAGCCACATCGGTAATCGGGCGGATCGTTGACCCCAATCTTTGCAGTAAGGTCGTTAAATCTGCATCTCTCTGATTTCCAGTAAATTCAGTTGTCGTTCCTGTTTCAGCATTTGGTCCACTACAACTTTTCACATCTCCAGTCGATAATATTATCCCTTCATCAAAACCAATAATTTCTCCTTGGGAAAAAACACCTTTGGCAATATCTGGTCCTTTGAATGTAATGTTCTCCACTTCATAACAACCACCTGCGACAAAATAATCTCTTATTAAAACTTCTTCATCTATACCAGACTGTGCTTGGATGACTGGCTCAAATTTAGTTGCTGATTTGGGTTCATAGGGGCAAGTAACGCATTGAGTAGAAATTAAATAATTATTCACTTCATTATCAATACAAGGCGTTTTTAGTAGAATCTGTTCGGTTGATTTAGTTGCCTTAAAGTCTAGCAAAAATATATCTGACATTTCTCTTGAAATTTCATATGGTATTTGCATATTAGCAATAGGCAAACAACTTTTATCATCCTCTATTATAAATTCGACCATGTATTTTTCGCCAGGAATTAGTCCTCCAATAGCAATTACTTTTTGAGGCGCTGATTGAGTTATTTTTTGAGAGGGATTTCTGGCAACTAAAGATGCTGTAGGGCTTAAAGTCTGAGCTATGAGGGAAAAGCTACCTAAAAGTAGGCAAAACGTAATAATTGTAGTGTGTTTTTTCATGACAGGATTTCGGTTGTTGGTGGAAGCAACTTTTAACCAATTATTAACACATTTTATGAATGGACTCTTTTAATTATATCCTGCGTTAGAAAATATTTCTATAGCTAGGCTATACAAGCCATCTCACCCGCTTTTCGGTTCAGAAGTTTACACTTCTTCATGCCTTGTATATAGTTAAAATAGCCTCATCAAAAATGGTCATAATTGGTTAATAGTTACTAAATGATGGTGTAATTAAGCATATTATATTTGTGAAGATATAGGACAATGCGTACCTTCCACATTTTAAGCATAGGTAAATATGCCAGTATTTTACATATCTCTTTTTTTCAATACCAAACAATATGACTCCGTACTTAAAAATAGAAAATGCAGCCTTTGCAAACGCCCAAAAAAAGTTCTTTGAAGACTTAAACTGGGTCATTAACCAAGGTGAAAACTGGATTATTACAGGTAAAATTGGAGTAGGCAAAACAAGTTTGGTCCAAGCACTAGCAGGGAAATACTATTTAACACAAGGTCAATTAAGTTACCCCTATCTAGCAGCTTCACTACCTGCTATTAAATCCACTTATGAGCTGAAAAGGAAATGTATTAAGGTCGTCTCTTTTAAAGATGACTCTAGAGCCTTTGACCCCCATTCCTTTTTTTATGCTCAACGATTTAATTCATTTGCATCCGATGGTACAATTACCGTATGGGAATATTTGATAGAGGCTGGATTCTCAGAATATGAAAAAGAGCATATCGACCTCCTTAAACGAACTGGCGTTTTTGACTTATTAGATATGGAACGCATTAAATTATCGAGTGGTCAATCTCGTAAACTACTCATTACCAAAGCTATATTAGAACAACCTAAGTTATTAATTATTGATAATCCTTATATGGGATTGGATGCCAAAAGTAGGCAAGCATTCAATGAACTATTAGATGATTTGGTCAAAAATGAAGGAATTCAACTCCTTTTAGCAGGTCAATATGATGTACTACCAACCTGTATATCCCACGAAATTGAACTCGATAATTTTAAAATAATTTATGAAGGAAAAATTAGAGACAAAACCGTTTTGCCAGAAAGCCTCCCTACTCCGATACCTTTTGGTAAACACTTTTCCTTATTGTCTCCTAAAGAATTAGCTGCCTCTAAATTGGAATTAATAGCAAAAAATAAATCAGAAATCATTAATAAAGTAAAATTAATTTTTAAAAAACCTAATAATTTTTCTGACTGGACAGTTATCTTCTCCTTAAAGGACGCCTCGGTAGCTTATTTTGGTAAAAAGGTTTTAGACAATATTAATTGGAGTGTTCGACCAGGAGATAAATGGGCATTATTTGGCGAAAATGGATCAGGGAAATCTACTTTACTAGCCTTACTTTTTGGCGATCATCCACAAGCCTATGCCAATGACATTCACTTGTTTGACCAAAAAAGAGGGGTAGGCCAAAATATTTGGGACATAAAAAAACGAACTGGTTATACCTCTGCTGAGTTGCATTTCTTTTTTAATGCTAAATTAACCGCTGAGCAAACCATTATTACAGGTTTATTCGATCATGTCTATCTCAAGCGGCAACCAACTGAAGCAGAACAAACATTGATTGATTTGTTAATGGCTTACTTTGAGGTCAGTCAGCTAAAAGACCAACCCTTTCAACAACTGTCTACAGGAGAGCAACGCATTATGTTGTTGATTAGAGCCTTAATCAAAAATCCACCTTTGATTTTATTGGATGAACCTTTCCAAGGTTTCGATTTAGCAACTATCCAATTAGCTAAAGATTTATTGAATAAGATATTAAGCCCACAGCATACTTTAGTTTTCATTACTCATTATGAACGGGAGATTCCAGAGATTGTAACAATGCAATACGTTTTATAAAAATTCAGCAGAGCGCATAGGGGAAGTGGTCTTTTGAATGGTCTAGAAAAAAACCATAAAATCGAGTTCATCTCAAATTGTCGTTTTTGAAATAGTCGTATCAGATACGAGTTTCTTTTGCGACAATTTGGAATAAATCAATAAAATCATTAAAATTAACATAAGTTAAATAATGGTGGTTGTAAAGTAAAAGTCAACTCTACGACGTTTTTATAAAACACATTTCTTAACCCAATGATTGAAACTATTTAAATAAAGCATGAATAGTTCAGTCTTTTTACTTAAAACCCGTTCATATGAAAAAATTATTACTCGTTCTGTTCCCGCTTTCCTTTCTCTTATTTCAATCCTGTACTAAAGATTTTGGTTCTGCTGAAGTCTCTTATAAAAAAGCTACAGGAGTATATGAGGATATAGATGCCATTAGAAATGCTCCTCTACTAGAAAGTGCTAGACCAATTAGCAACGCAGGGAAAATATTTGTTGCTGAAAATTTATTACTTATCGGCGAAGAAGGAGATGGTATACATATAGTGGATAATTCCGACCCAAAAAACCCAATTAATTTATCTTTCATGAATATTCCAGGGAATCGGGAATTTTATGTAGCAGGAAACATTCTATATGCAGAGAGCCATTATGACATGCTAAAAATTGATATTTCTAATAAAAGTCAACCAAGTATTGTATCAAGAGTAGAAGATGCATTTGCTGATTCCGAACAATTCAGAAATGATAAAGGAGAAGTGTTAATTAAATTTACTTTTGAAGATGTTACCGAGACAGTATCCGTAGATAGTGAAATATATCAAAAAATTTGGGGAGAACAATTTTTTTACTATTATGATTTTGCTAATCAATTAATTCCACCCTCCCAAGTCCCTGTTTCTTTTGCAGGTAATAGTAGCGCTTCTATTGGTTCGGTGAATAGAATTGCAGTCGTTGATAATCATGTATATGTAATTACTAGATCTACGATTACTCCCTTTGAGGATAATGGCACTTTAAGTGTTTTTGAGGAAGTTTTTGGTTTTTCTTCTAGCATGGAAACCATTTACCCTGACGGTGATAGATTGTATATCGGCACCCAGCAATCTATGGAAATTTTTGACATTACTAATCCAACCCAACCACAATGGGTTTCTAACTTTTGGCATGCTACTTCTTGTGATCCAGTTTTACCTTGCGGCGATGTGGCGTATGTAACGCTTCGAACGGGGGATGTAGGAGATTGTCCTGGGGATGAAAATGCCTTACTAGTATTAGATGTTAACAATACTAATCCTACTCAATTACAAGAAATGGAAATGGAAAGTCCATTTGGTATGACCATCGTTGGTAGCAAATTATATGTAGGAGAAGGCAGCAATGGCTTAAAAATATTTAATATTGAAGACAAGCAAAATATTACTTTAGAAAGTTGGGAACCAAATATCGAAGCTTATGATATTATTTATCACCCAATCAATCCTAACTTAATCTTGATTGCAGGGCCTGTAGGCATCAGTCAATACGAAATTGAAGGGGATGATGCTACTTTTAATTTGTTAAGTACAATGGCTTTGTAGGATTAATTAGCGGTTGTCGGGTATCAGTTGTCGGTTATCAGTTAGTTCGCAACTAGAAAACCGACAACCCGGGCTGACCGTAAACTCTTGATTTGCTAAATCCAGCAGGTTTAGTAAATCTTTTTCTGTTT
>CAZXYA010000232.1:0-12847 GCA_964644655.1 uncultured Saprospiraceae bacterium
GAAATTTGATGATTTTCAATGAAAATCATCAAATTTCTCACCCTTAATATCCCCAAGAGTAGCAGCATGAAGGAATGATCCCCTAGGATGAACGAGCAAAAAGAGTCCTAGATAGAGGACTGTTTTTGTGAAGAGAACCGTGAAACGGACGGGAAAGCCTGTGAACCGTCAAGTGATAGAACCGTGAAATGGATGAGAGTGCTGCGCTCGGGGGACACGTAAAATATAAATAAACTTTTGAATCAGTGTAGTAAAGTTTAGTAAACCAAATGATTTTTATTACTCCCTTCCCGAAATAACTGTATAAATTCCCGTACTGCTGAAAAGGAAACGACTTTGTCTTTAAAATAAAGTACCGCCTCTTTTATCTCTTTTTCGGAAGCTTCTAATTGATTTAATATATTAATCAAGTGCATTTTCATATGCCCCTTTTGTATGCCTGTCGTCACTAAGGAACGTACTGCTGCAAAATTTTGCGCTAAGCCAGTCACGCCAATAATTTCCATTAAATTTTGTGCTGAAGGGTTGCCTAATAATTCTAAAGAACGCTTGGCTACAGGATGCAGCTTCGTCAAACCACCAACTGTGCCTAAAGCCAATGGAACGTCTAACCAAAATTTAAAAATACCATCCTCTAGGCTACAATGACTCAAACTACGATACTGCCCATCTTTGGCGGCATAAGTATGTCCACCCGCTTCGATGGCTCGAAAATCATTTCCTGTTGCCAATACTACTGCATCAATCCCATTAAATATTCCTTTATTATTGGTCGTTGCTCGATAAGTATCTATTTCGGCAATACGAATGGCTTTATAAAATTTAAAGGCAAAAGTTTCCGCATCTATTTCTCCAAATTGCCCTAAATCCGCAATAGGGCATGTTACGGAAGCACGCACCACACATTCAGGCGTATAATTGGATAGGATTGCCATAATAATAAGAACCTCTTTTTCAGTAGCTGAAAAAATAGGGTGGCTAGCAATAAATTGTGTTAATGTCTGACCAAAAGATTCTAAACAAGAGTTGATGAAATTAGCGCCCATCGAATCGCAAGTCTCAAAATTGCAGCGTAATTGATAATAATTTGGTTCCGTATCCGTAAAATCCACTAATTCGATCTCTTGAATCCCTCCGCCTCTTTTTTCCATATTGGCAGTAATAGATTGCGCTTCTTTTTTTAGCTGTGCCGTTAATTCGGTAAATACTTGACGTAATTTCTTAACATCCCCATTCCAAGAAAAATGTAATTGCCCCACTTTTTTAGTGCCTAAAATTTCTGCTTTAAAACCGCCTCGGTTCATCCAAAATTTAGCTGCTTTAGAGACTGCTGCCACCACCGAACTTTCTTCCGTCACCATTGGAATCACATAAGTCTCCCCATTAATCTTAAAGTTAGGCGCTACCCCATAAGGCAGGTAAAAATTACTAATGGTATTTTCACTAAAACCATCAATGATTTTTTGTTGATCCTCATTGTTTAACCAATAACTTTTTAGTTCTTTAGCCACCACTTCGGGGTCTTTAAAGAAGTTTTGCACGATCCACTTTATTTTCCCTCTTTTGGATAGTTTGGAAAAGCCTGAAATGGTTCGTTGTTGTGATGTCTTATTCTTCAAAATCTTTATGGTGTTAATTCGTAATTAAGGGCTGAAGTTAAGGTAATCGAGATTTACTAAATCTGTTAGATTTAGCAAATCAGGAATATATTGTGAATTAGCCATCCGCACTACTTTACATTCAAAAAAGCCTTCGCTAATTTCAATCCCTCAATCTGTCGTTCTACATGTTGATAAAGCATTTCATAATCCCCCTGCGCATGTTTTAGAAAACCAGAAGCTTGCCCATAAACCGCTGCAAAATTAGCTTTTTCTATTAAATAATACCCATCTAAAAAATCTTTCACACCGCCCGAAATAATCAATTGTTGACAATGCATTTTATCTCCTAATTCTGTTTTAATTTGATTGCATAAGCTGACCATTTCTTCCGCTGCATGACCGACCTGTGCTAAATTAGTATAAGCGGTTTGTTTCTTAATATCTCCTCTTAATAATTCTAGCATGGAGAAATTGGTCCCCCCACTTGCCGCAAAGTCAACAGCTTCCAAAGGCAATTGTAGTAAAGCTTTTAAACTTTGATACCCCATCCCCTGTCCTACTTCTTTGACAATGATGCGAATATCCATTTTATCTAAAATAGTGCGTATCGTTTCCAAAGCAGGCTTGGTATATTGATCGCCTTCGGGTTGCATCCATTCTTGAAATGGGTTGATATGAATAATCAGGCCATCTGCCGCTAATTTATCTAATAATTGCGTAATGCGGTATAATTCATTTTGAGCAATTAATTGTTCTAGTTGGGCAATTCCGAGATTTGCATACAACGGTAAATCCTCTCCTATTAAGGGTCGGACTGCAAAATCCTTCAAATATTCATCACTATATAGTAAGCCCCTACAAGATCCTAGACCCATGCCCATCCCAAATGCACCACAAACTTTCGCCAAATTATGGTTAATCGTGTTCGCCATTTTAGTGCCACCCGTCATGCTAGAAACCCATACAGGCGCACGCATCGTTTTCCCTAAAAAAGGAATCATCCCATAAGGCGTCCCTTTAACTGGATGCGCGGCAAACAATGGCTCATAGGCAAAGCGTTGGTCCAACTGGTCGGTCCCAATTTGCGATTTAAACGCCAATTCGATATGATCTTTTTTGCGTTCCTCTGCCGTTGGATCATCGATAAACGGCCTATTATCTAATTCTTGCTCCATATATTTACAAATTATACCTTTTGCAAAGGTAGTCGGATTGTTGGATAAATTGAAAAATGGTTGATTTACTTTTTTAACTTGCAGGTATTAAACAAAGAAAAGGACTGGAGGTTTTACTATGGAATGGATTTATAGGGATGAAAAATATGTCTATAAAGAAAAAATAACGCATAATACTATTTCTTTATATGGGCAAAGTTTAGGTAGGACTATTAAATCGAAAAAACCGATTACTTATATGGGCGCCCTAGGACATAAGTGGAGAAAAGATAATATAATGTATAAAGAAAAATATGGAAATGCATTAATCCGGGCAACTATACAGTTAGAATAATCCTTAAAAAATAGGACGGTGAAAATATTTTTATTGATTATCAATTAGTTACATTGATTTACAAAAGGGGTAATACCATTTATAGATTTATAATTGGAATTATCTATCAAAAAACCATAGAAAATTCCAATTATACATCCAAATCTATTCCTTGTCTTCCGCTTGCTTACAAATAACAGGCAATAAATTATCTACCCAAGTGGTCAATAAAATTTCTTTTACTTTGGACAAATCTTCACAGGCTCCAGGATAATTTTGCATATCTAAATACGCATTTCCCCTAGCAAATAAAAATTCTGCATTATTAGGAAATAAAGCAATGGCTTCACTCAATTTAGCAATACCTGCTTCTTGCTGCCCTCCGTTATATAAATTACTGCCTTCTACTGCAATTAATTGAGCTTTTTCGAATTTAGAAATAACTGTTTTACAGGTAGCCACCGTAGGCTTAAAGTCCATACGAATTAAATGTGTTGCAGCTACTTTCTTCCCTTTGTATTCCGCTATATCCCATTGGTTCACCGAAGCGGTAGTTGCACTAATAGCTTCAAATTGATAATCTATGCCTAAACTACTAAAGTCATTCATTTCTAAAACCCGAACCACCCCATTTGCTTCCACTAATGCTTTTATTTCTACCGTACCAATGGCACAACTATCGTTGCCTCCAGCGGGATATTTGAGATTTTTAGCTAAAAAATCAGACATAGCAGTATCACCTCCAGCAAAAGTTAAGACTTTATCAAAAGTATTATAGATCGTATCTCCATTAATCACATCATAAGGAGGAATTTCTTTAATTTTAAATTTAACAGGAATATTCATCGCTACCTTTACTGGTACCGTTCCTTGTCTACCTGGGGCCCACTTTAAACCTAATGGGTTCAGCGCATTAATAACATACAAAGCAGCATCGCCACAACCACCGCCAATATCTCGAACAATTTTCGCCTCACTAATCGTACTGTCTGGGTTGACTATAAAATTAATCACTACCGTACCTTCTATCCCTTGCAAACGAGCAGAGTCAGGATATTGCACATTGGCATAAATAAATTTCAATAATAGCTCCTGCGAACATTGCATTTTTGCTTGATGGGTGGTATCCAATGCCGCACAATTAGAGATCATGGGCATAAATTCTGCTATTGGATAAACCTTGGAAGTATCAATTGATCCTGCTTGCCCAAAGGCAAAAACAGTTAAAAATAAAAATAAATTTGTCAAAAAAATCTTCATGCTAAATTGTTGATAGTAAAGTAAATTTGGCTTTACAATGGGACTGTTTAGTTCTCTTACAAATTATTTTCTGCGCAAACTTGGTAAGAAATGAGAAAATGAATAGATGAATAAATGATTAAATTGGAGCATAATGCCAAAATTTAATCATTTACTCATTTCATCATTTATTCATTATGGTACTGCAAATTTAAAATTAAAAACGAAAAGGAAGCATTTAGTGGCTGCTAAGACTCGACTATTTGCTGTTAATTAATTCTTAAGGTTGTTGGTTGTCGGTTTGACACTCTAACTGACAACCGAAAACACTAATACCCGCGTCGTTCTTCCAACCACTCTTGCAAAGCTATTCCTGTAGCCTGTGGCCAACTTTTTGCTTTAGCAATCGGTACAATTTTATAATCTGCAATTTCTGTTTTATCTATATTAATGGCCCCTTTTGCTTTAACATGATAAATCATAATAATTTGATTCATGCGTTCAAAGGTAAAATGCCCTCGAAAGGAAACGATTTCTGCATCTAATCCTGTTTCCTCTTTGACTTCTCTTAAGACGGCTTTTGCTGGATGTTCATGTTTTTCTAAAAAGCCAGTCACTAAAGCATACCAAGTTGGCGGCCAGCCTACATTTTGTACGAGCACAATCGTATCGTCTTCATATTCCACAATCGCACCTACTACGGGTGTGGGATTTTGGTAATGTACAAAATTACATTCCTTATTTGTGCAACCAAGGTAATTTTCTTCATTTATTGCTAAAGGAGAAGTGCAAGTAGGACAGTAGTTAAATTTCATATTAAAATTGATTTAAAGCATTTGAATCTCAAAAATAGTATTTTTATACTAGACAATAGTAGGAGTTATTGGTTCTAGGTTGTCAGTTTTCAGTTATCAGGTTAATTCATGAGGGGAAACCAACAATATTTTTGTTAACAAGGAACTTTAACTGCCTAAAACTGTTTATTTTTACAGCTTCAAACCACACATAACAGCGTTCATGGACCAAAAACAGCCGCAGAAATTTGATTACCAACTATTCACTAGAGTTATTGCTCTCGCAAAACCTTATAAGGGCATCTTTATTACAGCAGGTATTTTAGCGGTTGTCTTAGCACCACTATCTACCCTTCGGCCTTATTTAATCAAGGTCATGGTCGATGATTATATTTTTAAGTACGATATTGATGGGATGACTCGAATTGCTCTGTTAATTGCCATTTTATTAGTATTAAATGTGATCTTACAATATGCCTTTATTTATGCAACGAGTTGGTTGGGACAATCTATCATCAAAGATCTCCGGGTTAATGTTTTTAAAAAAATTACAAGTCTTAAATTAAAATACTTCGATCAAACACCCATTGGTACTTCTACCACTCGAACAATCAATGATATTGAAACGATTAATACCGTTTTTTCCCAAGGAGTCATTACGATTTTAGCGGATTTATTAACGCTCTTTGCGGTCTTGGCGATTATGTTCTATACCAGTATTGAATTAACTTTGGTTTGTTTGGTAACCATGCCCTTTTTAATCATAGCCACTTATATTTTTAAAGAAAAAGTAAAAGCTTCTTATCAGGTTGTCCGAACACAAATTTCTCGAATGAACGCCTATTTACAAGAGCGTATTACAGGGATGCGAATCGTGCAAATCTTCAATCAGGAGCAATCCGAAATGGAGAAATTCAAGTCCATCAATCGAGCATATACTCAGGCAAATCTAAATGCTATTTTATATTATGCTGTATTTTTTCCTGTCGTAGAAATAATTTCTGCAGCAGCTTTAGGCTTAATGGTTTGGTATGGTGCTAAGGGGGTCATTGGTGGAGATGTGACCTTAGGTGCGCTAATTGCTTTTCCTATCTTTTTGTCGATGTTATTCCGTCCAATGCGATTATTAGCGGACAAATTTAATACCCTACAAATGGGCTTGGTGGCTGCGGATAGAGTTTTTACGGTCTTGGATAATGATCAACAAATTGAAAATAAAGGCACTATTCAACCAACTAAATTAAAAGGAGATTTGGCTTTTCATAATGTTGACTTTGCTTACATTGACGAAGAGTACGTCCTAAAAGACCTTAGTTTTAACCTTAATGCAGGAGAGACCCTTGCTATCGTTGGTAGTACGGGTTCTGGCAAATCTACCATTATTAATATCTTGAATCGGTTTTATGAATTGAATGGGGGAAAAATCACTATTGATGGCATCAATATCAAAGATTATGACTTATTGGCTTTGCGCCAACGAACCGCCGTCGTTTTACAAGATGTCTTTTTGTTCTCAGGTTCTGTCTTTGAAAATATCACTTTAAGAGATAATACCATTACAAAAGAACAAGTGCTTGAAGCAGCCAAAATGATTGGCGCGCATGAATTTATCATGAAATTACCAAGTGGTTACGATTATGAAGTGATGGAAAGAGGCGCCACTTTATCTATGGGGCAACGACAATTAATTTCCTTTGTTCGTGCCTTGGTTTTTGATCCAGATATTTTGATTTTAGATGAAGCGACTTCTTCTATTGATCCTGAAACGGAATCTGTTATTCAACATGCCATTGAAACCTTAATTGAAAAACGAACCTCTATTATTATTGCCCACCGTTTATCCACTATTCGACATGCCGATAACATTATGGTTTTGGATAAGGGAAAAATTATGGAACTGGGTTCACATGAGGAATTACTCAAATTAGAAGATGGGCATTATAAGGAATTGTATGAGATGCAGTTTTTGGAGCATGTTACTTAGCAAAACAAGTCATCTAAAACTACCACTTGGTCAATATTATTTAACTTATTTGCATTTTCTATTACCCCGAAAGTAGTAATGAGTGTGGTAAATAGATAAATAATTAACACTATAAGAGCACTTGCAAAATTGTAATTTAAACCTTCCATCTCGTTTCTGCCATAGATAATTGCTTACCATCCGATTTCCGAATTAAACGATGTAATAAATGAGTGGAAGCGATAAGCTGTGTCTCACAAACCACTTCCTCCTTCCATTGACACTCTAGTTTATAAATAATATCGATCCGTTTTAATTGTCCATTTTCTAATAAGGTATCGGGCACCGTTTCCAAAATCCATTGCAAATAAAAGACATTATTTAAATGCTGGTTAAAATCCAAATCATACCAGCCGACGCTAAAGGTTTTGGCTAAATCAGCATTTTCAAATTTGGGTAATTTATTTTTGGGCCGAGGTAAACAAGCATCTTCTGGTGGGCATTCTAATGCCAAAATAAAATTAGGAATTCGAGACATTCGCCTTTTGACCGTATCCATTAATAGCCAAGTAGAAGCAGCAGATGCCAATAATTCATCTTGTTGGTTAAAAATTTTATAATCTCGGTAAGTGAAAAATTTCTCAAAACCTGCGCAATGCGTCACCACTTTTATTTGTTCGCCTAAATTCGGCAATTGATGAATGATTAGGTTTTTGCGCATCAAAACCCAGGAAATTTGATGGGGTTCTAAATCCCAAACAGATAATTTTAAATCAATGACATTTTGCATGGCTGCTTCATGCATCAATTTAACTAAGGCAGGAACAGTCGCTTGTTTTCGATTATCAATTTCGTAAGTGCGAATCGTGAAGGGTTCGGTTTTGATTAATTGAGGGTGAAGAGGCATTTTTTGAGTGATGAGTTATTAGTGATGAGTTATTAATATCCTCAAAACTAAAATGGAATGATAAATGGCTAAGCACAAGACATCCTTAGCCATTTATTTGTTTAATTTTCGCCCCAAAGAAAGTAAATTTCTTTGAAACGCTCATCATTTCTCCTAAAAATAGAGATTAAAAATCAAAAGGGATTAAAAGGGAGAGCTAGATTAGATTTTCTAGAAAATCTAATCTAGCTCTCCCTTTTAATCCCTTTAACAAATTTTGCCGTTCGATACGGCAAAATTTGTAATACTATCTGCGATTGCCTTAATTTTTATTCGCCAATTTCGCCCCTAACCAAGCCATTGGTAAATAAGCACCTATTAAATCTAGTGCTGCAAACCAAGTTGGTGTTGTAGGTATCATTTGTACCATCATCACGCCACCAATTAAGAAAAAAGCCCCAATGCCTAAGGCTAATTTAAGATGCTGACTAGCAGCTATCTTGACCGCCGTAAATGCACCTGCTAAGGTCCCTAGAGCATGTGCTAAAAAAGGCATGACAAAATGTTTTGGGGAATATAAATGCATATTTGCTTTTATGCTTTCTAAATCATTAGGATCGACTCCTTCAGGTACCGAAATAATCGAACCACTAATCCCCACTAATGCTCCATTCACAACCATACCGACCGCAAGACCTGCAAAGACCGCTAAAATATTTTTAAGAATTGGATTCATGATTTTGTCTTTTTGAATGATTAAATAGTTTCCATTAAATAATAAATTCTTGTCAAAACCTTTGATGGGTCGTCTACCGTAGTTGGGTCTGTTACATACTCTTCCATCGCCAACATATTCTCGTTTAGACCATTAGCTTTGATATATTCGCCTATGGCCTCGTGGGCTTTAGCCGTTCCTTCATACCCTCCATAGTAATTTACCAATAAAGCTTTTTGAGTAGGAAACTCCAACGTTGAAAATTCTGCACCTATATCGACTTTTTCTTTGACAGGTACCGCTGCTGCCATATCTGTTTGTTGAGTTGTTTCATTATAGTCATAAAAGATACCAAAGGGCATCCCTGTTGGCTCTCCCTTAGCAGCGCTTACTTTTCCAAAAATTTTAGGTAAGTTTTCGGCATAAAAAGGAGTAATGGCTGTTACTGGGACTGTTTTTCTAATCGCCATAAAAGTCTTTGCTGGGAAGTTAACGGTTTTAATTTCATACCCACTATAGGTTGTAGGCATTTCTGCAGCCATTTTTTCACTTAATGCTTTTAAACTAGCTAATCCAGTATCGTAATCTCTTTTAATCGCTCCTTCAAAATCCATTAGTTTCCCCATACCTCGCATTAGAAAAGGGATTTCTGAGTCTCCTTTTAAAGTCCAACTGACTTTCGTTTGTTCTTCATCAACTTTATCTAAACCAATAGTGGCATAAGCATATCCGTCCCATCCTTCAAACTGCATTTTTGTTTTGATTAATTGATTAGGTTGTACTTCAATTATTTCCTGATTGCCATTTCCTAATTTTTTACTTAACCAAGTACTCTTTGCCCCAATACCAGCCGTATTCTCTGAATAGTTTATTTTCATATCTGGATCTTGTTCATACCAAGTGCCCCATTCTTCCCATTTAGCCATATCAACTATATTAGGAAAAATAGTATTAGGAGAGGCATCAATTATTGTGTATCGAGTAACATCAACAACGTTGGATCCCATGGTACAAAGAATTAAATAAATGGCTAATAATCCAGCAAGAATACCGCCAATGATTTTTAAAAACTTCATTTTTTGTGGTTTTAGATGTAATTTATATGTTTATAGTGAAATTTAAATTAACAAAACAAAGATAAACAAAAAATTGTATTTTTGTCAAAATTATTAAAACAAAAAATTTATTTAAATTCAAAAGGCAATTAAATCATCTAATTTAAACTATTGATTATCAGATTTTTAAATTAAAAAATGTTTGATTTGTTTATTTTTGCTTAATTTTTACAATCTTAAACAAAAAGGAGATTTCGGAGAAAAAGATAGAGGTTTGGTATCTTTACTTTTTATTCCCAACGGATTAATTTCCCAACGCCTGCCTGCCGCAGCCTGGGATTTTTATATTTTATTTTGTTTAGTGCATAAAATTTTATTAAGAATATAATTTGCTTTAATAGCATACAAGCTATGCTCGTCAAAACTATCTCGATTAAAAATACGGGAAAAGTTGTGAACTCTATGAACTCTATAACTATGTGGTAAAAAACACAAACTATACTCGTCAATAAACTATATAGTTAAAAAATAAAAACAAATTCAATTTGAAAAAAGGAAAACTACAAAATATCAAAATTATTTCCGCAGGTGCGGGTAGCGGAAAAACCTATCGTTTGACCGAAGAAATGGTGGCACTTTTAAAAGGAGGCGTGCGGGCAAGTGGCATTATCGCAACGACGTTTACGAATAAAGCCGCTGCTGAATTACAAGAACGAGTGCGGGTCAAATTATTAGAGCAAAACCTAACGGATGAAGCGGACCAATTAGCCAATGCTTTGATTGGAACCGTACATGGTTTAGGCGTCAAATTATTAAAGCGATTTGCTTTTGAGGCAGGTGTATCTCCCCAAGTAGATATTATTGCCGATGGCGACCATCAATTTATGTTCAATCAATCCTTATCCACCGTTTTGACGCAGGAACGAATGGAACAGATGGAGTATTATAGTAATCGCTTGGGCTTGAATAAAAAAGGAGATTATGATTGGAGAAAGGAAGTCAAACAAGTAACGGATATTGCTAGAGCGAATGATTTTTCTACCGAAGTTTTAGAAAAAAGTAAAGTCCTTTCTTTTGAAGCGTTTAAAAAATTTCTCGGCAAACCTTCCAATAAATCAGGGGAAGCGATGTTGGCCGAGTTAAACGGAGAATTAGAGCGAACGGTACAAGAATTAGAGGCCAATGAAGATTCTACTAAAGTAACAAAAGGCGGTATTGACACTTTTAAGGGAATGCTCAAAAAGATTAAATTAAAAGGAGCATTAGAATGGCATGAGTGGGTGAAAATTAGTAAAACAAAGGTCGGCGCAAAAAGTAGGGATGCCGTAGAAAATCTAAAAGACTTAGCCCAAAAACATGATGGAACGGCTGGTTTTCAAAATGATATTCAACAATTCATTTATGGCATTTTTGATATTGCTGTCGAAGCCATTAAAGAATATGAAACTTATAAAAAACGACGAGGACTGATTGACTATACCGATATGGAATTAAAAGTCAAACAGTTATTGGTCAATCCACAAGTACAGGAAGTGTTGAAAGATGAATTGGATTTATTAATGGTGGATGAATTTCAAGATACCAGTCCGATTCAATTAGAGATATTCTTAAAACTCTCCCAATTTGCCAAGCACTCCATTTGGGTAGGCGATCCGAAGCAATCTATTTATGGTTTTAGAGGGGCAGACCCAAGTTTGATGATGGAAATTATCAAGCAAACAGGCGGTGTCAAAAAAGAAGATATTCAGATTTATTCCTGGCGGTCACGGGCTGGTGTGGTACACGCAACCAATGCTATTTTCTGTAAAGCCTTTAGTGATTTACCCGAAGCACAAGTAGCCTTAATTCCACAGCGAACGGAAGAAAAACTAAAAAAAGAAGTTAAAGACCAAGAGTTTTTAGAATTTTTAGGGAATCCACTCATGCATTGGCATATGCACTATGATGGCGAAAAGCGAATGCCCGGTCGCCCTTGGATGGAAAATTGTATTGCGACTTCCATTAAAAAAACCTTGGAATCAGGTAAATTAGTTTTTCCAAAAGAGGAAGACGCCCCTCGCTTGATAGAACCAGGAGACATTGCCGTTTTATGTCGCTCCAATGCCTTATGTGGCGTGATGGCAGAGGCCTTGCATCGAGCGGGTATAAAAGCTGCTATTTCTAGAAATGGTTTATTGGAAACAGCCGAAGCTAAATTGGTGGTGGCTTGTTTAAAATTTATCGTGAGTAGAAATGACGCTTTGTCCATTGCTGAAATTTTAAAATTAGGCTCAGGAGAATCTTTAAAAGCGATTGTAGAGGACCGATTAGATTTTTTCCATCAAGTAGAAAAAGGAGAAGTAGATGAATGGCAGTGGGGAACGAATGACCACTATATCCAACAATTAAACGACTTGCGGATTCAAGGGGCAGAGTTATCCAGTTCCGAAATCATTAATTTGGTTCTAGAAGAATTGGATTTACGGCGCATTATTGCCAGTTGGGGCAATGGCGCACAGCGTTTAGGCAATGTAGATGAATTACGGCAATTGGCATTGTCTTATGAAGAAAATTGTAATCGACTACATACCGCCGCCACTTTAGGAGGTTTTTTATTATGGTTGAATAATTTGGGGTCAGAAGACTTAGACCGTCAAAGTTCGGGTGTTGGGCGAGATGCAGTGAATGTCATGACTTATCATAAAAGTAAAGGTTTGGAATGGCCGATGGTGATTTGCCATGATTTAGAAGGTAAACTCAGAGATAAAATTTGGGGCGTACAAATTGTACCAGAAACAGACGAGGTAGATTTAGATAATATTTTAGGCAATCGCTGGTTGCGTTATTGGGTCAATCCTTATGCCGACCAAATTAGAAATACCTTATTAGAAGAACGCATTAATGCCAGCGAAGTGAAAACTTTAGCTAAAAAAGAAGCTTTGCGAGAAGAAGCGAGGGTTTTATACGTGGGCATTACTCGTGCGAGAGATTATTTGGTATTTCCTACTAGAAAAAATCCAACTAAATGGTTAAATAGGGTCTGGCATGATGGGGATGAAACCGTCCCTACCTTAGACCAATATACCGATGATTCGCCTTGGGTTTGGAAAGAACAAGGTATTTTAAA
>CAZXYA010000233.1:0-12842 GCA_964644655.1 uncultured Saprospiraceae bacterium
CTGCGCTCAGGGGACACGTTAAAATGATAACTAATTTATTTTACACTGTACTAGTGGTCTAGGAATTAAATAAATAGCAGCTTAATTTGAAGAGCTGTCGGTTTCCTAGTTCAGAACCACGAGTCATTCGTTAATTACTTTTTATGAAAAGAAGAGAAGCCATCCAAAATATCTTTTTGTTATCTGCTGGCCTAACCTTATTACCCGGTTGTGATTGGGAAGAAAGAGGTCCTGTTTATGCCAATGTTCCACTCGAAAAAGGACAGCGGACCTTAATGAAGTTACTGACCAATGCCATTCTACCAAGGGAAGGTACAGACATAAAAACCCCAGAAAGTACTACTGATTTTATCCTTACCATGCTAAACGATTGTACCGCCCCCGAAGATATTCAAAAATATCTTTTAGGGATGAAAGAGTTCCAATTGGGGATGAAAGAATTGTATGATACCACCTTCAAAAAATTAGCCCCAGAAAAACAGTTGGCATTATTTACAAGTCTCGGCGAACCCGAATCTAAAACAATGACAAAAGCTGCCAAAGCCTTTTTTAATCATACTGCTGGAATGACTCGCAAACATTTCACTAGCTCGGAGTATTTTATGAAAAATCGACTAGATTTTGAATTTGCGCCTGGGCGGTATTTGGGTTGTGAGCCTGTGTAACACAGCTCTTTGAGCTGTAGAGCGTCGTGCAACAACAAATAAATTTACCGTAAAATATGCGCTTATTCCAAACAATAATACCAAACTAAAAAATGGAAAAGACCAATATACCTTACGAAGCATGGCCAGATTGGATTAAAACCTTAACTGCTTTTCGCATCAAGTCCTTGACTATGAAAGACCCTAAATCAATGAATGGTTTGTCAGGGGTGAATATAGGTGTAGGATTATTACTTCTTGCTCAATTATTTTTTGATAGAGATTTACCTAATACCGCCACAACTGATACCGCTGATTTATGGATGATGTTTTTAGCTGTGCTTAATATTATTGCTGGTATTTATAATTTATTATATACAAAGAAAGCTATTGCCTGGATTAGAGATAATAGTTCTTGGGCCGAAAGAGATAGGCATAAATCTACTGGAAAACATAAATTGTTTGCCTTCCTAATACTCATTATTATTACAGGAATTTCATGGGGAATAGCGTGCTTATTTTACTGCTAAAATAATAAACTACACCAAGCACTTCCGATAGCTATCGGAATGACACTATAAAATAAAAATTATGACCAATAACACTGACCATCACTACGACGCAATAGTCATCGGCGCAGGCATGACTGGCGCATACGCTGCCAAAGAATTATGTGATAATGGGCTAAAAACCCTGATGCTAGAAAGAGGGCGAAATGTCGAACATATCAAAGACTATCCCACAACCAGTATGCAACCCTGGGAATTTCCACATCGAGGACAAATTCCCCACGATGTGAAAGTAGCAAATCCTGCCATTAGCCGATGTTATGCCTATAAGGAAGATGCCATGCACTTTTTTGTCAAGGATACCGACCATCCCTATATTCAAGAAAAGCCTTTTGATTGGATTAGAGGTTACCAAGTAGGCGGTAAATCAATCATGTGGGCAAGACAAGTGCAGCGATGGAGTGATTACGATTTTGAAGGGCCTGCAAGAGATGGCTTTGCCGTAGATTGGCCAATTCGTTATAAAGATTTAGAAAAATGGTATACGAAAGTAGAAGGATTTATTGGCGTTTCTGGGAATAAAGATGGGCTAGATATGTTGCCAGATGGGGACTTTTTGAAAGCCTTTGATTTAAACTGTGTAGAAACCTATTTCCAAGATAAAATTAAAGAAAATTATAAAGATCGTCATGTCATTTATGCTCGTTGTGCACATTTGACAGAAAATCGCCCCATTTTTAAAGAACAAGGAAGAGTACTTTGTCAAGGTCGAAATATTTGTCAAAGAGGTTGCCCTTTCGGAGGCTATTTTAACGCCAATTCTACCTTGATTCCCTGGGCTAATCGAACGGGCAATTTGACCTTGAAATCGCACTCCGTTGTCCATTCTATTATTTTTGATGATAAATTAAATAAGGCGACAGGTGTCCGAGTCATTGATGCCAATACCAAGGAAACAACAGAATATTTTGCCAAGATTATTTTTGCCAATGCCGCTACGTTTAACACCAATGCCCTGTTATTAAACTCTAAATCAGAGCGATTCCCTGATGGTTTAGGCAATGATAGTGGCACCTTAGGGAAATATGTGGCCTTTCATAATTATCGGGCAAGAATTAGTGCGACTCACCCTGGGCATCAAGATAAAAGAACTGTTGGTGGTCGGCCGACAAGTGGCTATATTCCTAGATTTAGAAATGTTTATAAACAAGAAACAGATTTCTTAAGAGGTTATGCCGCAGGTTTTAATGCGAATCGTCGCCGAAACGTGGATGTCGAAGGGTTCGGCGCAAACTTAACACAAGGTCTATTAAAAAATCACGACTTTGGCCCTTGGCGAGTAGGCTCACATATGATGGGCGAGACGATTCCAAAAGCTAGTAATTTCTTAGCCTTAGATGCAGAAAAAGTGGATGACTGGGGCATTCCATTACTAAAAGTGGATATTGATTATGATGATAATGATGAAAAGATGATTCAAGACTTTTTCGAGCAATTAACTGATATGTACACCAAAGCAGGATTTACGGACATTAGCACCAATGATGACCATCGAAACCCAGGGTTAGACATTCACGAAATGGGCGGGGTAAGAATGGGCCATGATCCCAAAACGTCTATGCTCAATAAATGGAATCAATTGCATGCTTGCAAGAATGTATTTGTCACCGACGGCGCTTGTATGACTTCTGTTTCTACCCAAAACCCTTCTTTGACTTTCTGTGCTTTGACAGCTCGAGCGGCAAATTATGCCGTGGAGCAAATGAAGAAAGGAGAATTAAGTTAAGCTTTGCCAAAATCCTTTCTTACTTTTGGGTTTTTCTAGGTCTAATCTTGGAGGTACCACAAAAAACTAAAAATGTCTGATTATAAAAATATAGCTTACCACCAACAAGGCCCAATAGCCGTAATTATTTTGAATCGACCAGAAGCGATGAATGCCCTGAGTCCTCAATTAGTAGAAGAATTGAGGAATGTAATGGAAACAGCAGCCAAAGATACAGAAGTGAGAGTCGTAATTGTCACAGGTGCAGGACGAGCTTGGTCGGCAGGTATTGATTTAAAGGCATTAAATACAGGCATTGAAAATGGTACTTTTACGGCGGATAAAGTATTAAAAGACGGAGAAGCCGTTATTCACTTATTGCAAACCATGCCTAAACCAACCATTGCTGCGGTGAATGGTTTTTGCTATACGGGCGCAATGGAATTAATGATGGCTTTTGATATGGTTATTGCGGCAGAAGAAGCCCAAATTGGAGATACTCACGCTAAATGGGGGGTGATTCCAAAGTGGGGCATGAGTCAGCGGTTGAGTCAATTAGTCGGCCCGATGAAAGCTAGAGAATTATCTTTTACCTGTGAACCCATTTCTGGAAAAGAAGCTGCCCGAATAGGCTTGGTGAACAAAGCGGTGCCACTAGCTGATTTAGATGATGCCGTTAATGAAATAGCGAATAAAATATTAGGCAATAGTCGGCAAACGATTGCAGCGATGAAACACTTATATTTGCAAGGAGAATTAACGACGTTAAAAGAAGGATTAGCCATTGAGTTAACTTACGAAAAACAAATTACAGATAGAGTCGAATTTTTGAAAAATTTCACAAAAAATAAATAATCATAGTTACTGGTTGCCAGCAACCAGCAACTAGCAATCAGCAACTAGTATGAAACTAGCACCCTTTCACCTAGCATTTCCAGTTTACGATTTAAAAGCTACCCGTGATTTTTACGAAGGTTTATTAGGCTGTGGCGTTGGCCGAACGGCTGACCGATGGATAGACTTTAATTTTCATGGCTCACAAATCACCGCACATTTAGTCGATAATAAAGAAATAGAAGCCAACACCAACCATGTAGATGGGAGGGATGTACCTGTTAAACATTTTGGGGCTATTTTAGAAATGCCTGTTTGGGAAGCTTTAGCCGAAAAACTAAAAGCAGCGAATATTGATTTTGTCATCGAACCTTATGTTCGTTTTAAAGGAGAAGTAGGCGAACAGGCAACCATGTTTTTTATGGATCCTTCTGGAAATGCGGTTGAATTCAAAGCCTTCCAGAACTTTGACCAGATTTTTGCGACCTAAGTAATTTTGGGGTAATAAGGTTTACGAGGTTATGAGAAGATAAGATTTATAAGGTAATGAGCAAAACATTAATGCTAATGGCCTCATTCCCTCATTACCCTATAACCTCACTATCCTATAACTTCCTCAATTCTCGACTATTGTCCACTTTCATTTACATCATCTGTATTATAACGATTCTGCTACTAATCTTTTTTCTAGTAGGAAGTGTGACTTATACTTTGCGTAGAGCTTATTTAGCGATGAAAGTAGATATGGGGCAGCAAAAAAAGATGCTACAATTAGTGGCCGCAGGTTTTGTTTTTTGGTTATTGATTACCGCCCTTCTTTCAGTAGGTGGTTATTATAGCAACTTTAGGTATTTGCCACCTAGAGTCTTTTTATTTGGTTTATTTCCACCTTTGGTGATTACGATTATTTTGTGCTTTTCTACCTCCTTTATCAACATTTTAAGACATATTCCTCCCGCTTGGTTAATCAAAGTCCAAAGTTTTAGAATTGTGATGGAATTGATGCTTTTTTTGGCTTTTTTGGGAGATCTATTCCCTTTTCAGATGACTTTTTTCGGTTTTAATATGGATATTATTGCGGGTATCACCGCTCTTTTTGCAGGTCGAGTTTTCTTTAGAAAAGGTCGAGTTTTCAAACCAGAGGTGGTTATCTGGAATGTTTTTGGCATATTATTATTAATTAATATCGTTTTTGTTACGGTGATTTCTACGCCTTCTATTTTCCGAGTTTTTATGAATGAACCTTCTAGTGGGCTAATTGCGTCCTTTCCTTTTATCTGGATTCCTACATTTATTGTACCTTACGCATTAGCTATGCACTTTTTTTCCATTCGACAGGTTTTTATTAAAGATTTAAAGCCTTTCGATTGACAAGCTAGTAGTCTGTCAACTATGAGTTGATAGGTAATGTTTTGAGACTGTCTCAAAGGTCACCTTTCAGAAAATGCAACCATATTTTCTTTTACCATATAGACATTTAAGTTCATTTAAGAGAATACTATATGGTCTTAAATGATTAAATGGTAAATAAATTTTGTGGTTTATTTTGAATTTTATGTTTTGGTACAGCCCCATGCACGACCCGTCAAATCATGTTTGGTCGAACACTAGCAGGATTTTTCAAGATTTACACGATAGTATCAATGTTATCTTTAACCAGAATTCCGAGCTTTGAAATATTTATTATTAGTATTCCTACTTATCTCCACTAATCTTACTGCCCAAGAAGATAGTCTCCTCCACTTTAAGCTACTTTTTGTAGGGGATGTGATGCAACATAAACCACAAATCAAGGCGGCTGAAATTATTGCCAATGAATCCTACGATTATGAATCTTGCTTCAAATATGTCAGTCCGATTATTAAAAAAGCAGATTTAGCAGTAGGTAATTTAGAAGTAACCTTGCCAGGAAAGCCACCTTATCAAGGTTACCCTCAATTCAGAAGTCCCGATGATTTAGCCAAAGGCTTACGGTTTTCGGGGTTTGATATGATGGTGACTTCTAATAATCATTCTAATGATGCGGGAAAAACGGGCGTAATAAATACTATAGAAACCTTAAAAAATTACGGCTTTTACCAAACAGGTACGTTTAAAAACCAAGAAGAACGGGATTTATTTTATCCATTGATTGTTCATAAAAATAATTTTCAATTAGGCTTTTTGAATTATACTTATGGGACGAATGGTTTAAAAACAAAATATCCAACAGTCGTCAATTATATAGATACTGCCATTATTAAAAAGGATTTAGCATTGACCAATTTAATCAACCCTGATTTTACTATCGTTATCATGCATTGGGGCAAAGAATATAAATTGATAGAAAGTCAAGCACAACGAGATTTAACTGCTTGGTTATTCAAAAATGGAGCTGATTTAGTCATTGGTGCGCATCCGCATGTGATACAACCAATTAAAGAATATCAAGGAAAAACAATACAGAAAAAAGGGACTATTCCTACCAAAAACTTAGTCGTCTATTCTATGGGCAATTTTATTTCTAATCAAACCAAACCCAATACAGATGGTGGAATTATGGTAGAAATAGATTTGACAAAAGACACGGCTACCAATCAAACTTGGTTGTCTCGGCATGCCTATATTCCTGTCTGGCGCTATGTGCAAAAAGACAGAAAGGGCAAACGTCATTATTTTGCAGTCCCTGTTTCTGCTTTTGAAAATGGCAATGAACAATTATTAAAAATGCGGACGGCAGATAGAGCGGCTATGAAGGCTTTTGTTAAAAAAACACGGGCGCATTTGGGGAAATATGATGGAGTGGAACGGTTGATTGATTTGAGTGAGGTGATAAAGAATTAGTTTTCCCTACTAGGAGGATGGCCAAACGGATTTGAACGGGTTGAACGGATTTGAACAGATTTTTTATCTAGGCATAAAGTAAAAATCCGCCCTTCATCCGTTAAATCTGTTCAAATCCGTAGTTTAATCCTCCTAGAAGAAAGACTAAGCGTATTATCTCAAAGCCCGCTCCCAATCCAAAATCAAATCATCCACATGTTCCAAACCAACAGAAATCCGCAATAAATTATCAGGCGTTGGACTCTCCTCCCCTTCTATAGATTTTCGATGTTCAACTAAGCTTTCTACTCCACCTAGACTAGTTGCGGTGGTAAATAATTTTAAGCGACCTGTCAATTCCATAGCATTCTTAGCATCCCCATTGACTTGTACCGATAACATCGCCCCAAAACCTTCTGTCATTTGTTTTTTAGCCACTTTATAATGCGGATGACTTTTTAAGCCAGGATAATTAACCTGTTCAATTTTTGGATGCTTTGCTAGAAAACGAGCCAATTTAGCGGCATTCTTAGTTTGTTGCATGACTCGAACATATAAGGTTTTAATACCTCTAGTGACCAACCAACATTCAAAAGGAGAAGGGACCGCACCTGTCAATGTTTGGATACTTTTAATTTGGTCCGCTAAAGCGCCTTTTTCTTTTAATACCAAACAACCACCCAACACATCACTATGTCCACCAAAATATTTAGAGGTGGAATGCATGACCACATCTGCATCATGTTCTATCGGGCGCTGTAAAACTGGGCTGGGCCAAGTGTTATCGACCGCACAAATAGCACCGACTTTATGTGCCAATTTACTAATTTTGGCTATATCACTAATATTTAATTGAGGATTGGAAGGCGTTTCTAGCCAAACAATAGCTGTATTTTTTTGAATGGCTTTTTTCACCGCTTTTAAATCAGACATCACTACTGTAGTCACTTCTATGCCTTTTGTGCCAAACAAATCTTCTGCCATGACTTTCGTTGCATAATACACATCATGAGGCAATAATAAATGATCTCCTGTTTTTAAGGTATTAAACAAAGCCGTAATGGAAGCCATGCCAGAAGAAAAAGCAAAACCAACCGCTCCTTTTTCCAATAATGCCAAACTATCTTCTAATAATTGTCGATTGGGGTTTTCGGCTCTAGAATAAACATAACCACTTTTATAAGAACCATCTACTTCTCGTTCAAAAGTAGTCGATAAATTAATTGGTGTGGCTACTGCACCCGTCGATTTATCTGGAAATTGGGTGCTTTGGATGGCAAGGGTCTCGAACTTTAATTGTTTGGACATGGAGGTGTTTTTTAGTTCGTAAAGTTTGTTGATTTTAGTCAATACGTAAAATTGAAGTGTTTTACAGGTTGACTAAAGTCAACCAACCGATGTCCCAAAGTTCTTAACCTGCAATAGAATTTAGGGAATTATAAAGAAAATGAGGATTAACTCTAGCTTGTAGGGCATCTAATTCAGCTTGGGATTGGAGTTGTTTTTGTTTGGCAAAATCTAATTGTTTTTTCTGTTGTTGCAAATCCACTACATGCGTACGATAATTATTCAGGAGGTTACCAAAAGCGACACAAGTCCATAACAAAATAGTGTAGGATTGAAATAAGGTCTGTGAGGTAATTTCTCGATGATAAATTTGTAGCATATTCGCCATTTTATCTAACTGAAAAATAGTACCGTTAGTAATCAAAAATGCAAAGATTTGAAAAATTACGCCTATGATAATAATGGTAACAAATTTAAAACTCTCTCTATCTTTGATAGACAAATTTTCAAAATATTTTCGATTTAGCCATTGAAATACCAAATAAGTTGGCACTAAGCTGAGTACACTAAACATACCTGCATAGCCAAGCGAAGGATAAAAAGTTGGGGTATTAAATAAATGAGCATATAAATAAGTTAGTAATACTAGATTTCCTATTTTTGGAAATTGCTTACTATACTCACCGAGAAAGTCAGCTGTACTAGACCAAAACCAAATGGCTAAAAAGGCAATTAAACTACAGAGAATAAACCCTATTGAAGAATTCATTAACTTCCCAAATAAAGATAATTCCATCGTTTGTTTTTGCCGAAAGACTTTTAGTTTTTTTCCTTCTAATAATAAACTATCTTGATGAATAGTTGAAGGATTAAACATAATAACTTTATCAGCAAATAGTCGCTTATTCTTAAAAGCATCAATAATCCAATTTGGTGAAATAGCTCCAGTTTTAGAAGACTTTCCTTTAGCTATCGTCACCACACCATTATCTATATCTCCCCAAACTACTTTAAAAAACATATGGTTTTGAGTAATTGTATCTTGAATTACATACAAATCTCCAATTAGTGGAAGTTTCGCAAAATTATCAGCAGGCTCAGAGTAAACGTAATCTAGTCCAGGAGATTTTCTAAAATTATTATTAAAAATAGAAATTCCTGCCCCAATTAGCATAGCTATAAGAAATGAATATTTAAACTGTTGCTTCATGATTGCCAAATTTAAAAAATTATTAAACCTTTTTACAATCACAAAGAAACACCCAAATCTAGCCCCAATCCATCACTTTCCGACGAACTGCCCTTTCCAAGCGTGAACTACCCATTTTACCGCCGTGAAATTTTCACGACTAACTGCCAACTGTATTACTACCAACTGTCTACTCTAGCCCCCCTACTGAAACAATTCTTCCCAAACATGATTATCCATTATTCGTCCTTCCTGCAAATCAATGCTACTCCAATTTTTATGAAAATCGGCATAACTATGGTATATTTTATGCCCACTGTACTTTTCTTTTAATACTTGTCTGGTTTTTTGTAGGAAGTGATTGCCTAGGATGCGATTGAATTTTTTGATTTGAAAAGGTAGGCTGTCTTGCTGCAATTTTAACTTTCTCATGGCTTCTCGACCAGATTTTTCAAAAGCTTGGGTAATTTGATGATGAATTTCCTGAGTCGTGTATTCAAAAATATTGAGGAGTGCTTTGTCTCCTTTGAATAAGTCGTAGATGTTTCGATTCATCTTGATGGTCCAAATCGTACCTCTTTCGTGCCAGCCTTTTTCATATAAATACAGGTTTTCATGCGGCAAACCTGCTTTGGTTAATTTACTCAATAATTGGGAATAGCCTAGTACTTCATCTGTATGCGCATTCATGTATTCGATGGCATATTGGGCAGGATTTCCTCGTTCGGATTTGATTTTTTGTACAAATCCATCTGCATCGTGAAAAGTCCGAAAAACGGTCAAATTATTAGCCGATCGTTGTAATACATTCGCTCCTAAGCCATGCATTCGAATGGTCATATTTTCTAAATCAGCAGCACTATCTACTGATTTTAAAAACCAACCGCCCATTTGCTGCCCAGAATTGCCAAATAAATAGATTTTATAGGCGCCTTTATAGGCATTTAATAATTGTTCGCCTTCGTGTAAATACCAAGCATTAAATTCTTGACTCGTCATTCCAAAAGGAATAGAGCCATAAAAATTTAAACTACTATTATCAGATTCATCATGGTAATTAACGGAGCAATATAAATCAAAAGACCGTTGGTTAAAATCTTCGCCTAGGATTAATCGCTGTAATAAACCTTCTTTACGCTCTTTTTCTTCTGGTTCTAAATTTCTAGGTGCAATATTAATTCGACCATCGCTATTTTCTTTTAGTAAAGCAGCCCATTTTTTAACATACTTCCAAAAGAGTTCGTTGCCTGGATGGGTATTGACCAACATATTTAAAGGAGGAATGGCTGCCTTTTTTATCATAAATTGGTAACCAGACAATAGCGAAATACCGAAGACGGTACCAACTCCTGTATATAATCCTTTTTTTAAGAGATTTCTTCTCGACCAAAGATTAGTCGTTTCTGTATTGTCTGATAACAAAGAAGAACGTTCAACTTCTGCCTTATCGAGCGCGTGTTGCTCCGTTTCCATTTCCTTTTCTATAGCCGTTTTATATTCTTCCAAAAAAGTTCTTAATAAAAAATTGCGCCCTGATTTATCGGTAGGTTTAAGTTGTTGAAAATCATCTCCTTTTTCTAAAACATAGGCTGCCAAATATCCCCAAGTATCTGTCCATTTCTCTTTATCTTCAAAGCAGCGAACTAAGGTTCTATCACTTACTCTACCTGCTTCTCCCAGGTGTTCCGCCATTCTATTGGCTAAAAACTTAGCGTCTGCATAAGGGGCATTAATTTCTGTTAGCCCTGATTTTTTTAAGGCAGCATTCAATAAGTATTCTTTAATAAAATGGATTTTCATGTTCTAGTTGCTGGTTGCCCCGATGAATCGAGATAAACTTGGTTGCTGGTTGAATCAAACAGCTAATTACATTGTCAAAAAAAATCTTGTCATTTTGCTCGTCGCCTGTGGCGACTCGCAAATGGGATTTAAAGGAGGCAAAAAATTGAATTTTCCGTTGGAAAATTCAATTTTTTGCCTCCTTTAGAACCCCTCCCGAGCCCGCGAAGCGGGCGAGGGAAAACACTAAGAAACTTTTTTAACGATGTATTAATTTATTTGCATCTAAATATTTGGTGGTCAATCTGTTTCAGAATTAGGTGTATTGATCGCAAAAAGATAGCAAGGTGCAGCGCACCGCCTACATTTGTATCGTTAGTACTGGAAATAAGCCCTAAGGTGCAGCGCACCGACCATATTTTACACTTTTTTACAAAGGTGGTCGGTGCGCTGCACCTTAAAAAAGTAGCTAAAAACTAAATATAAAGGTGGTCGGTACGCTGTACCTCTATCTACCATTTTCAAATTGCTATCTTTTTGCGGTTAATAATTAAGTGCTTATTTATCCAACAAGTATCTAGTATCCAATGTCAAGCATTAAGCATCTAGAATCAAGCATCCAACATCCAATGTCTCTTAGTAAAGGAAATCTCAATGATTCTACCCTAAAATGTTGATTTTCTATGGTTTGACGACTTGATGTCGTTGCTTGTCTATGACTTGTCGATGCTTTTGTCACTAATTTGGCAGTAATAACCAACACCAAAAACAATAAGACATTCAGCAAAACAGGGAATTCCCAATATAGCCAAAATAATCATTTATACGACAAAACCTCAAAAAACATTTTTAACCAAAACACGCAGATTAGTAGGACCAGACAGTTTTATCAAAAAATCAAATCCACATAGACCAGTAAAAAAACTGTTTGGTTTGCTAATCGCTCTACATCTTATACCCGATAGAAATGCTCGACTGTTTTTACAACCCTTTTATTCATTTTTAAACCAAACGTTATGAAAGTATTCCTACTATCCTTGACCATCTTTATGTATATGCAAACAGTTTTTGCACAAACTGAAGTAAATAACTTACCCCTGCCTGAAAGCGAACAAGCCCTCCGTTATTTTGGACATTTTGAATTTAATGGCTTGATTCCTTTGAATAACACCCCTGTACCCAATCATCTTGCCTTTGAAACCAAATATTGGTTAAGCAAAACACCAATCCTAAAAAACAGTTTAGGCTTTGGTTGGCAAATGGGCTTTAATGAAGGCTATGCAGCTAATGATTTTAATTTTACCATTGACGGTTTAGCAGGCAAGGAATTATCTTATTTGTATAATTATTTGTCTATTCGATATAAAGTAATGCAAAGTCAACAAAAAATACGACCTTATGCAGAAGTAGGTGGTGGTTGGTTATTGATAACCGATAAGTTTGTAGATAGACCCCTAAATCCAGATTATGACCCAAATCATACTTGTGATGATTCCTCTAATGAATATTTGCGAAATACGACCTTGATTCGGGCACAAAATCGATTGGCGCTTGATGCAGAAATAGGCCTCAATTTTCAAGTAAATAATAAAGTGAGTTTAAATTTGGGCGTAGGTGGAATTTTAACCAACCCAATTGAGTATCTGAAAAAAGGGTATCAACCAAATGCGTTAGAAACTAGGCAGGCAACAGCAGAAAGTTACCAGTTTCGGCAACGTGCTTTACATTCTACTAGTTTGAAAATTGGTGTGGCTCTTTTATTATTTACAGATCCGAATATAGTTCGGAAACCTTCCAATAATAATTGCTTTTTAATTGATGATTTTGATAGTAGTGATAGTTGCAATTAAAAATGACCAAAAGATGAGCAATAGTTTTATTATCCTTTCTAGAAAAAGTATAGTTTTGCTAAGTATAAGTACATTGTAAACTAAATTAGTTATCATTTTAACGTGTCCCCCGAGCGCAGCTTTGCTGCTACTTTTGGGGATATTAAGGGTGAGAGAACTTAGGTTTTTCGTTGAAAAACCTAA
>CAZXYA010000234.1:0-1338 GCA_964644655.1 uncultured Saprospiraceae bacterium
TATTACAGCATTCTGATATTAGAACGACTATGAAATATGTTAATCAGTCGGATGCGGAGATTATTAAGGAATTGAAAAAAGCAAATATTAACTGGTAAAATTATACATGGCTAAAGAGAAGAAAATAACGATAACTTATTTTCCTAGGAAATCAAAAAAAACTGGAGAGTTTTCAGTTTATTGTCGAATAACCTATGATAGAAAATCAACAATGATTGCTACTAGTGTTCCGCTTGTAGCAAAAAATATGGTAGAAGCTAAAAAAGAACTTAAAAAGCTAGAAACAAAAAGTAAAGATAAAGTTCCTTTTACTGTTTTATCAGACTTAACACATTCAATAATAAGATATGAAATAAAAAAATCAAAAGAAAGATTTTCTATTATTGGATTCAGTGAAAAATTAGAACGATATAGAGAAGGTTTAGGTTTTTTCTTACATAGGATATTATTGAAGAAGTTGTTAGTAGAATTAGAAGATATACTTAGCTATAAAAGGTTTACCCAGCTTATTGATTTTATTAATACCAATGACTCTTATACAGTCCTTATTTTTCTTGAATCAATAGAATATTTAGAAAAAGCTTTAAAATTTAAGATTAGCAAACAAGTTAAGGAGAATCTATTTGAACTTGCATTTTCATGTTACACTATTAACTTTTTTCTATTTAACATATGGAATGATGTAGATGGAATTATAGAGGATTTATTAACCAAAGGAGGACATGAGTTACCATCTACAAAAGAAAAAAACGAACGTAAGAAGATTCTTACCCAACATATCCCCATTTCCATATGGATGATTAATCAGCCAATAGGATTTCATAATAGAAAAATAAAGGATGAATTTAAGAATTTCTTAAATGAAATGAGTATAAATAAATTGAATAGTTATACAGATAATAATTTCTGTAAAATATTTCCTCCAGATGAATTTTCATATAAAACTGATTATGAAACAATTATTCTTATAAACAGTGAATTAGAAAAGTATATTAATTCAGAAGGTTAGTTTTTTTTGTCAAAAATGTTGTTAAAAAGTTTTTTGATAACAACAAAATACTTAATATTGCCCTAGACATTGATAGACAAGCCCAGATATAAAGGGATATTTTTTAATTATTTAAACTAAATGACATGGTTACAGAGACCAATCAAAAGGAGATTCTAACAGCAAAAGAAGTTGCTGAATTATTAGGACTTCATCCAAGAACTATTACTAGAATGCGCAAAAAAGGAGTACTTATCGCCTATGAGTTTTATGGTAGGAAATATTATAAGTATTCTGAAATAGTCGCTTTGATCGAAGCTGGAAAGAAAGAAAAGAAGGCAGCTTAAAAG
>CAZXYA010000234.1:1438-12826 GCA_964644655.1 uncultured Saprospiraceae bacterium
ATAACAATGGACAACACTAAACCTCTGACAGTATTAGAACTTCTTCAAAAACTGGAACACATAGTAGATAGGAGAATACTAGCAACTAAAACATTAACAAAGAAGCTATCTGACATAGATAATCCTCCAGAACCAACGAAAATAGGCGCATAAAAAAAGCGTGGCACTACCAATACCACGCTCTTTAAAATTCAATAAGTTATTTTATTCACCTTTAAATTTTATTAAAAATGAACAGTACAAAATTAGCGAAAAAAGAAGGTATAAGCAATACCTACTCTAATCTTGTCAATGAAATGGCGAAGAATGACAATAGGATGAAAGCTTTTTTACCTTTTATCAAGAAATATTCTTTTTTCAATGCCTACCGTTCTTTATCTAATGTTTTTCGTTCCTATATATGTGATAGTGAGTCAATGAAAAACACGATTCACTTATACGAAACTTATCTATTAATTGATGAAAGCTTAAATATCCACAGTATATTATCTAGTTGGAATACTAAAGATAGATATAGTTTAGATAGCTGTTTTGATAATTTGCTCACTGGTTCTGCAAATACATCTTTGTTATGTTGTAAAAACATAGACCGTTTAATCAAACAAATGTCCATTACTGAAACTGAATTTATTGGTATTGATTTGGCAGTTTTAACAGAATATCGCAATGCTTTTTTAAGATTCCATTGCATTGAAAATGATATTGATTTAAGCGAATACATAGATAATTAATCTCCCATAAAAGGATTGTCAATCAATGGTTGATAGTCCTTTTTCCATTTATATTTTTAGTAATTCCACTTGACTTATTATGAGAGAACAAATCACTAAAATGGGATAGCTGCCTGTTTAGGTTTAGCTATCCCCTATTTCTAATTTAACTATAATCCTATGATTGATTTAGGCACTACGGATACTTTAACTATAGATAAAAACCTACAAAACACTAGAAAATCTATGGAAGTAAATATTCCAGACAATACAGATATGAATTCGTCTGATAAAAAAAATGAAGATTCAGAATTAAATCAACTTGACTTTTTTCATTTGACTGATAAGGGAGCAATTGCTATTAATTTTTCTAGATTAATAAATTATCTCCGAGGTCTTGGTTTCTACCGATTTGATTTAAAAAACAATGAAGAGTATGTCTTTATACAGGTAATTGAAGGTATAGCAGAAGGGTGTTCCATTACCAAAATACAAGATGTTTTTTTTGAATCTTTAACTAAGTACCCCAATAAATTAGTAATTAAAAAAGGAGACACTATCAAAAAAGAATCCTTAATTGAAAAAATGTATAAGGGTTTAAATACTTATTTTTCTAAAGGACTTCTATCTCGATTAGGAACGATGCCAAATTTATCTTTTTTGGAAGCAGATAAAGACCACACTTATTTTTTCTTTAAAAATTGTGTAGTCAAAGTCTCTAAAGATAAAATTGAGCCCTTAAGTTATAAAAGCCTAACTAGCAAAATAATATGGAAAAACAGCATCTTAGAACAGGAATTTCATTTGCTCCCAATTGCAAAATATAGGCATACTCCTTTTGCTAAATTTATTAAAAATATTACGAAATCAAAATCCAATGATAAACTAAATAATGTTTTTGATAAAGAAAGAGAACAAGCTTTAAAAACAATTATTGGCTATAATCTCCACCCATATTTTCAGACTAAACTTAATGCTACTATTCTTACTGATTCTGGCTTAACTACAGAAGCTGAAGGTAGAACAGGTAAAACACTTGTAGTAAAAGCTATGGGTAATATGCTGAATGCAACTAAGAGTTCAACAACCTATATTGAAATAGCAGGTAAAAATTTTTCTTTTACTGATAAAAATAGATATGAACAATGTCGATTAGATACTAAGCTAGTACATATCAATGATGCTAAATCAAAATTTGAATTCGAGCTTTTATTTAATGACATAACAGAAGGGATGACAGTAGAAGGTAAATGGGTGAAAAAGTTTTTGATTTATGCTAAAATATTAGTTTCAAGTAATAGAACAATAAGGTTAGGCGGTGGCTCAGATAAAGACCGAGCATTAGAATTTCAAGTTTCAGACCATTATTCCATGAATCACAGACCAGAGGATGATTTCGGGCATTGGTTTTTTCGGGATTGGAACGCTAAAGTATGGAATGAATTCTATAATTATATGATTCATTGTGTCCAAGAATACTTTACTTATGGCTTAATTATTCCCAAAAACATAGATTTAGAAGAAAGAAAATTGAGAGAAGAAACTAGACCTGAATTTGTAGAATATATGGATAGTTGCTTGAAGAAAATAGAAGAAAATCAAGATTACGATAAAGCAGATATTTATTTCAATTTTATAGAAGCTTACCCAGATTTTAAAGGACAAACATATCAACGAACATTTACCGAATGGATTAAGAAATGGGCAAATTCTAACGATAAAATTAAAGAAATTAAAGAACGAAGGTCTGGTAAAAAAAGCTTCATAAAATTCATTTTTAGACAAAATATACTAGATGATGAATTACCTATGTAGAAGTTATGGCTAGACCCTCCCCCCTTATAAACTTATTTTTTCTATGCTCTTATGTTCATATTTAAAGTATTATTCTGATTATCAGCAGTTTATTTTTTTTAATGGCTCAAAACTATGTTCAAAAGGGATAAATCTAGTTCCTCACTATGTTCATTTTGGAAAAACTATGTTCAACTTGAAAAATGAAAATGAACATAGCAAATCAATTCTGAACATAGAAAACGCAATTTGAACATAGTGTTTTTATGCTATGTTCACACTAACATACTGATAATCAACCACTTAATCTTAATATGAACATAAGAACATAGGGTTACCATATATATAAGGGGGGTATAAAATTTTTTAGATCATAAAAATGATACGTGTGTATATTAAAATAACTATTAAAAAATGAAATCATCTAAAGATATTTTCTCAACAAATATTAGCTGTTTTCAATCTTATTGGAAAACAAACAATCCTGTAACAATAACAATTGGTCAATGGCTAAAATCTACGAAATATAAAAAACAAGTTGAGCAAATTAGAGCGGAGAATGATAAGAAGAAAAGGGATAAATTGAAAGCTACGCTTCCTGCCATAACTCCAAGTGGTCAATTTAGCTACCGAGAGGAAAAATACTTAATAAATCATAGTGGATTGATTCAATTTGATATTGATTTTAAAGAGAATCAGCATATAAGAAATTACCTCCAATTAAAAGAGCAATTATGCAAAGTTCAAAATATAGCCTATTGTGGGTTATCTGTTTCTGGTAATGGCTTTTGGGGCTTAATCCCTATCGCCTACCCTACTAAGCATAAAGAACATTTTATGGCATTACAGACCCAGTTTAACAAATGGGGAATTGTCATAGATGAAAAGCCAAAAAATATTGCCAGTTTACGAGGTTATTCTTATGATGAAAAAGCATACTTCAATCCAAATGCTTTAGTATTTAAACTATTGGAAGAGAAAAAGCAGCAAATGAAAGAACAACCTATAACTAAATTTATCCCTTCTAAAACGGCTGATTATACTAAAAGGAAAGTTGAATTTTGCATTAAAGAAATATGCAGATTAAGCAAAGATATTACTGATGGTTATGATAACTGGCGAACAATCGGGTGTTGTCTAGCTAGTGCTTTTGGTGAAAATGGAAGGATTTATTTTCATACAATTAGTCAATATCATGTAGAGTATGATTTTGATAATGCCGATAGGCAATATACTCAATATTTGAAAAAGGATGGATATAATTACAATATAGCTTCCTTCTTTGGAATTTGTAAAAAATACGGAATTAGTTATATGGGTATGTTCAAAAAACAACAGTAAAATAAAAAATCCCCTACCCCAAGCTTGGCGGCACAGGTAGAGGATAATTCTCTAACAATTCAGAAAATTGATAAAAAATGCTTTACAAAGCTATACAAAACAGACTCGATTTGAAAGAAATTTATACAAAAGCTACAAATAGGGATTATTATAACCTATTTCAACCAGTAGTGCCTAAGATAGATTTGACAGGTAAAATTGCCCAAGTCATTAGCGCATTGACCGAAGCGGTAACGATTTGGTTAATCTGTCAAAGTAAATTATCAGAACTTAATAAAATCCTTGTTGGGTTCATTTCAATAATAGCGGTTATTCTGGTAGTTGCCGCTATTGAAATAGGTGGTAGAAAATGCTTACAAGTGCTAACCAGAGCCATTATTTGGAAACGCTTAACTAATTTTTGGTACTGGATTCTGTTCCTCTTTATTCTAGCTATTACAGGCTTTTTATTCTGGCAATCTTACAGTTTATCTACCAAGGGCATAGATAAAACTTTTGAGCAATCGGTTAAGGTAGCGGTTACTTTAGACGAAGCCCCTTTTCTGAAACGTCACAGCAATTTTACAGAGGGTATCAACACTAAATATGATAACCAAAATAAAACGCTGTCAGACGCTTTTATTCTCAATTATGATGCTAAAGAAAAAGAGTATAATTCCAAAATTGATGCTGTCCAAGTGCTGATTGATGAACACGCCAATAATAAAGCTAAAGGAGTAAAATGGGCGCATAGTCATTGGATAAAACAAACCAAAATAAAGAATGCTTTAATTACCGAGAAGGAAAGTAAATTATCAGAACTAACCACCAAACACACCAAGAGTTTAAAAGCCGTAGAATCGGCTAGATTAGCCGCATTGAACAAAGAAGATGCTAGACACAAAACAACAGTTGATAAGGCAGAGGAAGCCCTTAATCAAAATCATACTGCAAATAAATCACAGGCTAACTTTTGGGGTAACCTGTTTAGTAATTTAGTAGGCTTTATGATTGCCCTTGCTTTTGTCTGCATCATCATAACGGAAATATTTAGACGTGGAGCAGGAATTGAAGTTGATTTTCAAGAAGATGAATTACCACCGACGATACTAAACATTTTCTTAGCTGGCTTAAATAATCGGACGTTTAATTTAAGCTATAATTTGGCTAAAAAATGGTACGTTGATAAAAAGGATTTTGACTTTTCTGGAACGTCCGTACCTATCCGACGAATAGGCTTTAATAATCATTCCGACGATACTAACGAAAATCGTATGTCAAAAAACGAAGGTCAAAACATTGTAGTCGTCAATAAGCAAAATTTAAAGACTTGCCCTAATTGTAATATTGATTTTGTGTATAATCATAAGAAACAAAAATATTGCTCTAACGAATGTAGAAAACAATTTTGGGAAGCTAAAAACGGACGCTCTTTAAAGCTTCGACGCAAGAAAAAATAACTGTTTTTGGCTTTTAATAAGGTCAAATATTTAGAGCAATTCACAAAAGTACTAAATAGACATCTCGACAACATCTCGACTAGATATAGCCGTCATGTAAACTATTGTAACTATTTGATTTACTGCAAATTACGCTTAAAAATCCAAAAACCATGTCATTTTGTCAAATCATCATCTCGACTAGATATAGCGGACATCTGCACTACATACTCTAAAACAACTTAAAATACAGTAACATTCTATCTTAATGTTACAATTTTGAAGCCTATTTGATGAAAAACACAAGGAAAGAGTTTCATTCTAAACAATATAACTTTTTGATAATCAATCAACTAATAGCAAATTATCTAAAAATTGACTATTTTAAATTATATGGTAACATCCTCCTTTAAATGTTACATTTAAATTATAAAAGCATGAACATAAAGATCAAAGACAAATATGAAGCAAAAATGAAAACATTAGTTAGACTACTCTTAAATGATTACGAAAATGATATTCCTATTATTGAAAAAAAAAATAGTCGAATTATAGAATTAAAAGATTTTCCAGCCAATGATTTTTTAAGAAGCATTCGCCATTTAAAAGAAGAAAATCAACGGTTAAATTTATTTATGCTGGCACTCTATGAAGAAAATAAAACGCTTAAAGCCCAATTAGCCACTACTTCAAACTCAAAGCAAGATTTAGAGAAGAATGATAAAATTTCAGCCTTAATCATTCTTTTTAGAGATACCCAGAAAATGAGCTTCCAAAGTATCGCTGATATGTTAAATGATAAAGGTTTTACCAATAGTAGAGGTCGAGTATTTAATAAAATGCAAGTAAATAGGCTATATACTAAAAGTAAATAATTGGTTACTTAAATCAATCGAGTGCCTTTATTTTTAAGGTTATGGTCCAAAGTAAAAAATATTTGGAGTAGACTTATAAAAAGGGATATTGGCCACAAAAGATAAAATCATAGAAACGCCCTTATTTTTGAACTAATAGTTTTTTTGAATCAATCATAATTCTTGAAACTACTAATTTTATATCCTATATATCTTAATCAACGAACTACCTAAATTCTTTTCCTTCCAAAAAACAACCATTAGCCACAAATAACCAACAGTAGCCCTTATTTTTAAGCTTTATTCATTTAAGACCGTTGTATTTTTAGGATATGTCAAAAACTAGGTTTTACTTGGTGTTCCACCAAGTAAAAATATAGATACAATATAAGAAAATGACGATAAATAAAACATTAAGAGAAGGTGCAATTATTCGACGTAAAACGATTAACCCATTTATTACACATGCTGGAATATTAATTATAGAAAATGATTTACCCGTTGTTTATCATAATATATCTAGTGAAAAAAATGATTATGGGGGTAATATTATTATATCTAGCTTAGAAGATTTTTTTAGAAAGGGTGAATTTATTTCTTATAAAAACACAAGTATAAAATCAAAAGATGTTAAAAGGTATTACCATAATAATATTCACAGAAGATACCACTTGATAAAGTACAATTGTGAAGATTTCATAAGCGAAATTACAACAGGTAAAAAAGGGAGTAATCAAAGAATGAAATACATTTTAATTTCTGGAATTTCTGCCACCTTATTTGCTATTAGAAAATATTTTATTAGGATTTGAGATTAACTCAAAAACAAACCTAGAGTATATACTAAATTAATCCTGATGATGCCTTTATTTTTGCGGTTACTTCAGCCATCTCAAAATGAATCAAAAGTTAGTAGTTTCAAAGCTAAATCAAGTTTAAAAATGGTGAAACATAGATATTGAAACTTGATTCAGCAAAAATTCAGATTAACAGTTATTAGTCCCGGAATAAAACGTTTTAATCTCCTGGACAAAAACGCTAATTTTTACGAACAGTTTTAAGGTTATACATAATCGTAATTTGAAGCGATTAGTAACAATAAATTGTATCGAGGATAAACGTTTTATTGCTTAGAACAGAAACGCTAACTAATTTTTTTCTTTTCCCACCAAACAGATTGTTTATCCATATAAATTTTACAGGCAGGAACAGACATTTTTTCGTTTTCCAATTCAAAGCTATTCCTATTTTCTGGCTTAAAATCTGTAATCAAATCTAAGGGTTTTCCGTATTCTGGTTTCTTAATTCGCAAATAGTCTTTATAGTAGCCTCCTTCTGTTCGCTCCGCTCCGTCCTCCCTCCAAGTATTTATTTCAATATACCTTTTAGCCGTTCCATAATGTACTGGGATTAATTTACTTCCATTTCCAATATACCAATGATAGACCCGTCCGTAATACATGGAATGCAAAAAACGCTCAAAAAGTCGAGGTCTAAAATTAGCCGTTCCTAATTCTTCTCTAAGTGGTACAACCCAAAGAATATAGGCGTTTCTTTTGCTGTATTGTGCTGTTCTATGCAAAATGGTATCCAAAGACAATGCGCTTGCTTGGACTTCAATAATCAGCCCTTTGCCGTTTTTATCGCCAATTCTACCGCTTAAATCTGGTCTTACTTTAGTATAGCCTTTAGTTTTATCTTCTGTAAAAGTTTCTCTTTCCTCTTCCCAACTACCAGTAGGGTAGGCGAGTTGTAAAGCGGCTAATAATTCTCGTTTACAAGCTTTGTGTAAATCGCTTTCTAAACCGCCTACTGCGCTCTTTCTAGCATGGTAAGCAAAATGGTCGGCTTTCTCTTTGCATTTTCTTACAATCAGTTGCTCAAAGGTGTTTGGACAGTAGAAAGGACCATCTGCTTTGGTAACTTGACTAGCATAAATAAATTCGTTGTTTTCTACTCTTTTTGCGGTTAATTTACTAATAGGTCGCTTAGGAGCATAGGAAGGTTGCTCTAGTCCAGATGGACTATTGTTTGTATCGTTTCTCATAATATGTTTTAGATTTTACTTAAAAATCGGGCTAATGTAATTGGTTTATTTAATTTAGAATGTAAGGTGGGTGGCAAATGATACCTTTTATAAAATTGTTTATTCTTAGACCTGTTTATCAAAAAAAATTAAATAAATATCATATGAGGTTAGAGCAATTGTTTAATTTAGTGGAAACATTTTATATAAATCTAAAATCCAAAGAAATATGAAAAAAGCAATAATAATATTTTTAGTGACTTTATTTCCCTTTAATTTTGTTTTTGGTCGACTTGTAGGAGTATCAGAATCAGAGAGTAGTTTAACTACAGAAATACTAAAAACATATCTTGAAAATGGAGAATATTTAGATAAAAATGGACCAGACTACTTAAAACAAAAGATGCAATTGGACATATTATTATCAAAAACTATTGAGAATGAAATAAGAAAAATTGATGAAAAAGAAAGAATAATAAAGAATAATAATTTATATTCAGAAATAATCTTTTGGGTAGTTCATGTGATATTAGTAATCGGTTTATGTGCTTCTATTTTTGAATTTTTTCAAGCAAGAAAAATCAGAAAAATTGGTGCTTTAAATACAGAAGTTACAGTAAAAATGGAAGAATTAGCAATAAAATCTTCATCAATTGGGGTAATTATATTAATTATTTCTGCTGTTTTCTATTTTATGTATTTAAAGTTTGTTCACCAGATATATCTCATTTAGTAGAGTGAAATTTCGATTTTATATAAAATTTCAAGATTACCTTTCGTGATGAATTGAAACGATAGTTATTCTTCCTCTAAAGCATATATTGAAAATTTAATTCCTTCTGTTTTTGCCCATTCTTCAACTTCTTCAAGATTACAGAATGAAAACCTTTTGCCGAAGAAGTAATTAATAGTGTTAAGTCTATTCTGAATAGTGTTTATGTGAAATCTGCTTATGTTTGTATATAAATTACTGATAGTCTCGTACTCCTCAATAAATTTGTTACGAACACTATCGGGATATATTTGAATAGTATCTCTATTAATAGCAGCACTATATCCACCTTGGTCTAACATTTCTTGACAAATGGCATCAAGTAATTTTCCTGCTCTTTCTCTATTTTCAGTATTTGAATCTGTAAATGAAATTTGCTGTAATTCTTCTAATCCTTCGTATTTGCCATCACGCATTTTAGCTGCTGCCTCTGATATTGCTATAGAAATTTCAATATTCCTATTAAGTTCAGCTACTTTTTCATCTACAATATCTTGAATTTTTTCCTCTGCTAGTTCTCTCGCTCTATCATCAATTATTTTTTGAATCTTTGGTGTTTCAAAAATTTTATCTAACTCACTATTTACTCTACTATTTACCTTTTTTTCTACTCCTTTTATTTCGATGTTTGCATTACTAGCCACTTCTTCAATAGCATCTTTAGAGACTTTTTCAAGCTCACTTTTATCCTCCCAAAAAACAGTAGTGAATACAATGACCATTAAACCAATGATGGCGGTAGTAACAGTAAGAATAAATTTAATATAGCCCAAAAGTGACGTAAAGTCAGCTTGTGGTTGACTCTTAGCTTCTTTATTATTACAATAGTTTGCTATAAGGCTTAGAGCATAAATAATGGTAAGAAATAATAAAAAGGATATAATAATGCTTTGGAAATTATCTTTTAATATTTGCCCCATTTGAAATAATTTTAATGTTTAAATTTGAATAAGACTTTAAAAATTAGGTTTTATTCTCGTATTGCTTAAGTACAAAATTGAAGATACGGATATTATTTATTTTGCTTAAAAACATCATCTATTTTTCTTATTATGTCTAAGAGCATATTAGCATATCCAAATAATTGAAAAGATGGATTTTCATGGTCTGCATTCATAGTAAATGAAAATTTTCTTAATCGTCCTGTTTTATGAGCTTCAGGAGTTCTAAGTTCGTTATCAAATTTAGTTAAAGCATCAATTAGAGAATCAACAAAACCATCTTCAAAATTAGGGGACTTTTTAGCTATTCTTTTAAATGCTCTTTTTTTGCTTTTTGAATTTGTGAAACTTTTATAATCATCTGGAAGATAAAGTAAAATCAGTATTCCCATAAGTTTATCCCAAATAGCTCGGTATCGAAAAATATACGACGTGTTATATCTGTGAATCTCCATTTTTCCAAAAAACTTTATTTTTGAATCTAAAACAGAACCACCTTCTAATTTTCCTTTTGTGAAAAGCCCGTTCCAAATACCCCCCGATTGAGCAATATCTACATCTAAAAGAACAAGATTTATTTTCAAATCTAAGAACATAGTAAACAATTGTTGTTCATTTTTGTAACCTTTTAAGGCATCATAAATATCAAGTAAGTTTATATATGGTTTCTCCATTTTAGTTTTACTATGTAAATATCTATCTAGCATATACTGAAAAGTTTTAACTTCTTTTCTATCTTTTAGGTGAAACTCTTCAAATTCTTTTGCTTCCATTTTATATAATTTTTTATATCACAAATAATAGATTTTCCATTTTGCCAAATTTTTTATTAAAAATAAGGCTAAATATTATACCAAAATAAGAAAAAGGAATTTTTAATTACCTTTGTCTCAACGGACTTACCTAATTATTAATTATCAAGAGATTTCCAATATTTTTTAATCATCCATCCAATTTGGATAGGTAAAATCTATAATTAACATTGTTTCTCAAAGAAGAATTTCGCCTACATCATCTTAATTACTCATAACCAGTAATACTATTCTTACTTAATACCACCATTCCATTACCATTTGTAAAAAGTTGCTCGATTATCGTATAAACAGATTTGATACTTTTAAATAAATCCATTTCCAACAAAACAGAATAATATTTTATCTCCTCTTCAAAATTTGTCTAAAAACCGTAAATATTAGCTTAATCTGGATTGGCTCTTGTGCTCGTGGGGGATGAGTGGCGGCTATTCTGGAGAGGTTGACCAAATTTAGTTTTGGGTGAGTGTATTTTATCTCTTGGCCAATACCTACAAATTGTGGGTATCTTCCTGATCAGGATGCAAGCGCCTTTTTCCTTTTTAATACTACGCTTTTATCTCTTACATATAATTTTAATTATGGGGAATTCGACCTAATTAAAATCCGAAATAAGTCAGATTAGGATGCTACTGCCTTTTTCCTTTTCAATGTTGCACTTTTACCATTTGAAATAGTAGTCGATTTAATCTTCTTAGCTTTGGCATTTTTTACCTCATA
>CAZXYA010000235.1:0-12779 GCA_964644655.1 uncultured Saprospiraceae bacterium
CTGCCCATATGCTCCATCAAATGGGGTATGAAACAGGTATTGATATTGGAAAATTAACCAAACTAAGTGAAGAAATGCAAGATTTCCTAGGAGGAGAACTCCAAGGTCAGCTATACAAACTCTGGAATAACAAAGAGATAAAAGTAGTATAAAGGAGTGAAGGACAGAGGGGTTGAAGGAGTGAAGGCGAGTTCACATCTAATCCTTCAATCCTTTTATCCTTCAATCCTTTTATCCTTCAATCCTTATAAATGACAATTGCAGAAAAAATATTATCTAAAAAAGTAGGCAAAAAACTAAAAGCGGGTGACCTCATCATCACAGATGTAGATGGCGCTATGGCATCCGACACGACAGGGCCGTATGCTATTAAGGCCTTTGAAGAAATGGGTGGAGGCAAGATTTGGAATCCAGAAAAATTTGCCCTTATCATCGACCACGCAGCACCCGCACCCAATGAGCGGATAGCCAATTTGCATACAATGATGCGGGAATTCGCCAAAACTCAAGGTTTCCGCCTATTCGATATTGGAGAAGGAATTTGTCATCAAGTAATGATGGAAGAGCGATATGTAAAACCAGGGTATGTTTTTATGGGCGCCGATTCTCATACACCTACTTATGGTGCTTTGGGAGCTTTGGCTTGTGGCATTGGTTCGACAGATTTGGCTGCCGTTATGAAAACAGGAAAAATCTGGTTAAAAGTACCAGAAACCATCCGAATTATTTGTCACGGCAAATTACAAAAAGGAGTGACCGCTAAAGACTTAATCCTATTTTTAGTAGGAAAAGTAACAATTTCGGGAGCTACCTACCAATCTGTAGAATTTGAGGGAGAAGCATTTGAAGATATGACTTTAGCCAGTCGGATGTCCGTAGCCAATATGATTGCTGAAATGGGTGGCAAAACTGGATTTGTACATCCCAAAGGTTTAAAATTAGATTATGATTTTGACGCAATTACAGCAGATAAATCAGCTAAATACATCAAAAATTTTGAATTTGATATAAGTGATTTACAACCACAACTAAGTGTTCCAGAAAGCCCAGATAATATAGAGAATATGGGTGACCATGAAGGCAAAAAAATTGACTACGCTTTTATAGGCACATGTGGAAATGGACGTTTAGAAGATTTAAAAGCAGCAGCAAATATTTTGACAGGAAAACGGATTGCATCAGGTGTTAGATTTATGATAGCTCCTGCGTCTAGAAGTGTTTTATTAGATGCGATTACAGATGGTACGATGGAAAAATTAGTATTAGCAGGTGCTACGATACTTAATCCAGGTTGTGGCCCTTGTGTGGGTACCCATCAAGGTGTTCCAGGAAATGACGAGGTGGTCATTTCTGCCGCTAATCGAAATTTTAGAGGAAGAATGGGTAATCCAAATTCTAATATTTATTTAGCAGCACCAACGACGGTAGCAGCTTCAGCATTAACAGGAAAAATTACTAATCCGAAAAATGTATAAGGATTGAAGGATTAAGGGTTTGAAGGATTGAAGGCGGGTCAACGTCTAGTCCTTCAATCCTTAATTCCTTCAATCCCTCAATCCTTAACTTATGAAGGGAATAGCTCATGTCTACGGTGACAACATTGATACCGATAGAATCATTCCGGGAAAATACACCAAAACGTTAGATATTTCCTCTTTAGCTGCTCATGTATTAGAAGATTTAGACCCTGATTTTAGAGCGAAAGTTAAAAAGGGAGATATGATAGTGGCTGGTGATAATTTTGGCTGTGGTTCCTCCAGAGAACAAGCCCCCATTGCTATCAAAGAAATAGGCGTTTCCGCTGTAATAGCTAAATATTTTGCTAGAATTTTCTTTAGAAATGCCATTAATATTGGATTACCTGTTTTAGAAATCCCAGACCATGATATTCATAATGATGATAAGTTGAAAATTGATTTAAAAAATGGAGTCGTCCAAAATTTAACTAAAAACAAATCCTATACAGCTACCAAATTACCCCAAGTGATGATTGATATTTTAGCAGAAGGTGGTATGGTACCTTATCTAAAGAAAAACGGAACGTATAAAATATAAAGAGTGAAGGATGAAAGGTTTGAAGGATTGAAAGCGAGTCAACGCCTAATCCTTCAATCCTTAGGTCCTTCAATCCTTCAATCCCTATTACAATGTCAAGAATAAAACCACTAAGTCCATCAGCAGTACCAGAATTGCAAGCAGTCTTCGAGGCAGGAGAAAAAATAATGGGTTTCATCCCCAATGATGGCTTGACAATGGCCTACAAACCAGCAGTTCTAAAAGCATTTTTAGGCTTGGTTCAAAGTATTTATGCCCCAGGAAAGGTAGACGGTGGGTTAAAAAGGTTAATTGGTTTAATTACCAGTAATGCCGCTGGATGTCAATATTGTCAAGCGCACGCAGCCAATGCCGCCAATGAACAATCCATTGCAAAAGATAAAATAAACGCCATTTGGGAGTTTGAATCTAGTGATTTATTTTCACCAGCAGAAAAAGCAGCATTAATGGTCGCCCTAAAAGCAGGCATGTCCCCTAATGAAGTAAGTGACTCTGACTTTGACGATTTGAAAAAATATTATGACAGTGAACAAATTATAGAAATCGTCTCCGTCATTTCCATGTATGGGTTTTTAAATCGTTGGAATGCCACATTACAAACAGAATTAGAAGACAAGCCAAAGCGTTTTATTCAAGGATTGAAGGAATGAGGGTTTGAAGGATTGAAGATTTGGCACCATCGCCTCCTTCAATCCTTCACTCCTTCAATCCCTCAATCCTTATCATCTTCAATCCTTACAAAAATGTATGATATTTTAATAGTCGGAGCAGGAACAGCAGGTATGGCCTGTGCCATAACCGCAGCCCAAAATGGAGCAAAAGTAGGAATTGTTGAAAAAGCAGACCATATAGGCGGTGCCATGCATTGGTCAGGAGGGCATATGAGTGGTGCGGGCAATCGACATCAAAAATCAAAAGGAATTGAGGATAGCGTTGAAAAACATTATCAAGATATTATACGAATCACTGGAGGGACAGGAGACCTTGATTTAATTAGATTAGCAGTAGAGGAAGCCCCTAAAACATTGGATTGGTTAGACGACTTAGGTTTTGATTTTGCACCAGAATGTCCTCGTATTATATACGGTCATGTGCCTTACGATACCGCAAGAACTCAATACGGTACAGAAAAGGCAATGTCTATTTACAAAGTAATAAAACCACTTTGGGATAAACAAGTCGCCAATGGAAACATTGAGTGTTTTTTGGAACAACCTTTAATCCGATTAGAAAAGGAAAATAATCGCTTTACAACGGTAGTCACCAATACTGAAAATGGAGAACAGGCTTATAAAGGCAAGCATATAGTCATGACTACAGGTGGATATGGAAGTAATCCAAGTTTTTTTGCAGCCAAACATCCAAATACGCCGCTAGTCAGTTCCGCTTATCCAACCGCAACTGGAGATGGACATACTATTATGGAGCAAGTTGGTGGGGATTTCAAGTATGCCAATTATCACCTACCGAGTCTTGGAGGCGTAGAATTAGCACCTGGAAGAGCTAATTTCAACGAAGCTTGGGCAATGGTCCTAACTTCCGTTTATCGAGAACCTAGAGAAATTTATCTGAATACCGATGGGCAACGATTTATGGATGAAGGCGAAATTAATGCGGATACCCGAGAACGAGAAGTTTTAAAACAAAAAGACTGGAAATTCTGGCTCATTTTTGATGAAACTGCTTTAATGGAAAGAGGAGAAGGTGGCATGGAAAATCCCATTATGATTGGTTGGGATACGGCAAGAATGAAAGCCGAAGCAAAAAAAGAGCAATTTATGTGGGCAGCTGATTCCATTCATCAACTTGCTGAAAAAACAGGCATTGCCTACCCTACTCTTTTAGAATCTATCAATGAGTTTAATCAAGCAGTAGCCATAGGAAAAGATGCAAAATTTGGTAGAACTTATTTGCAAAATAAAATTTCAGAAGGTCCTTTCTATGCCATTTTAGTTCATGCTTCCTTATTGGTAACTTTTGGAGGAATTAAGGCTAACAAAGAGCTACAACTAATAGATAAAGAAGGAAATGTGCTAGAAGGATTATATGGGGCAGGAGAGCTTTTAGGCTTGGGTGCAACCAGTGGTAATGCTTTTTGTAGCGGGATGGCAATTACACCCGCTTTGAGTTTTGGGCGAATTTTAGGTAGAGTTTTGTCTCGCAAAGACGCGAAGACGTAAAGTTAGACCTATCTTCCATATTTGGAAATCAAATACAATAAGTAAATGTATTTAAATTGTTATTTATTTTCAAAGATTTGTCTAGAGTTTTATTAAATTGAGCCAATTTTTAATAAAACCACACAATAATAGAAACTTTGCGTCTTCGCATCTTCACGTGCATAAGCTATTCCAAAATGGTGTACAAAAAACTAAACATGCGAGAAAACGAACTAGCAAAATCGTAGTAAACATTTGCTTTAACATCTATGTAAAAGTAGGTGCAGGTTGCCTCGAAGAGGTCTATGAAGAAATTCTTTGCCATGAATTAGATAAAATAGGTATAGCCTATAAAAGGAAACATTATTTTCCAGTACCATGGGAAAGTATAACTTTGAGAAAAGGATTTAGAGTAGACATTTTAGTAGAAGACTGTCTAGTCGTAGAATTAAAATCGGTATTAGAAATCAGAAAAGTCGATTTTGTAAGATTAAAGACCTACTTAAAATTATTAGATAAAAGACTCGGATTAATTTCAATGTCTCTTTAATGAAAGAAGGTCTTACAAGAGTTGTCAATAATTTATAAACCACACAAAAAGAAAGCACACGCAAAACTTTGCGTCCCTGCCTACAAGCAGGTTTGCGTCTTTTCGTGCAAAAATATAAAAGTGAACCTACCCTTAAAAGGATTAAGAGTTTTAGAATTCACTCATGCAGTAATGGGTCCAGCTTGTGGTTTATTACTTGCAGATATGGGTGCAGAAGTCATCCATATAGAGCCACCCAAAGGCGATAATACGCGTCGATTAAGGGGTTTCGGAACAGGCTATTTTGCCATGTATAGCCGAAATAAAAAAAGTTTGGCAATTGACTTAAAAAGTCAAGAAGGCAAAGAAATTATTTATGAATTAGCCAAAAATTCTGATATTTTAGTGGAAAATTTTGGCCCAGGAACAATCACCCGACTAGGATTTGGTTACGAAAAAATGGCTACTATCAATGACCGATTAATCTATTGCTCTTTGAAAGGTTTTTTGAGTGGTCCTTATGAAAAAAGGCATGCGATGGATGAGGTGGTACAGATGATGGGAGGTTTAGCCTATATGACAGGACGACCAGGTGACCCAATTCGAGCAGGTTCTTCTATCATTGACATTACAGGTGGTATGTTCGGCTACATTGGCATTTTACAAGCCCTTTATGAAAGAGAAAAAACTGGAAAGGGTAAGTTTGTAAAATCAGCACTCTTTGAAACTTGTGCTTTCTTAATGGGGCAGCATATGGCTTATAGTTCACAAGTAGAAGGAAATATTCCGCCAATGCCAGCAAGAGTTTCAGCTTGGGCCGTTTATCGAATATTTGATACTAAAGATGCAGATAAAATTTTTGTAGGCATCATTAGCGAGAAGCATTGGATACGGTTCTGTAAAACCTTTGGCTGGGCAGACTGGTTGGCGGACGAACGCTTAGCCACCAATAATGATAGAATTTCAGAAAGAGATTGGTTTTTGCCAGAATTAGAACAACGAATGGCCAAGTTTACAAAAGCAGAAATTACCGAAAAATGTGAAACAGCCTCAATTCCCTTTGCACCAATTGCTACGCCTGAAGACTTGTTTGAAGATGAGCAGTTGAATAAAGGAAATGCCCTTTTAGAAGTTAAAATGCCCAATGATAAAATAGTTAAATTACCTAAATTTCCAATTGAATATGGTAATTCCGAAATAACTAAGCGAATGGACCCTCCAAAAATTGGAGAACATACAGCGGAGCTTTTAGCAGAAATTGGCATGAATGCGGAGAAAATAAATCAACTAAAAACTAATTCAGTAATTAAGTAACGACTAAATAGCAAATAATCCAATGCAAAAAACAGATAAAACGGCTAAAGAAATCTACCTAGAGATAAAAGCGAACCCTGCCCGAAAGCGCTTTGGGTTTGGTCGTAAAGCAGCCTTAGTCAATATTGACATTCAAAAGGCTTACACCAGAACTGATTTGTTCACAACGGCCTACGAAAATGACCCTAAACAAATGGAGTATGTTAATGGGCTAGCAAAACGCTTTCGTCAACTCAATTGGCCTGTGATATGGACCAATGTGGCCTATGTAGACTCTGGCGAAGATGCTGGCGTATGGGGTACTCGAACAGATACCCCGAATAGTCTTCAAAATATCAAATATAGATCCGTACGTTCTGAATTAGATGACCGCCTGGACGTAAATAGAGATTCCGATATTTTTTATACTAAAAGAATGCCTTCTCCTTTTTTTGAAACACCGCTCCAAAGTTTGTTAATTTGGCATCAAGTAGATACCATTATCTTGACTGGCGGTTCTACTTCTGGCTGTATTCGTGCCGCAGGAATAGACTCCTTATCGAGAGGATATCGGACTATCATTCCCGAAGAATGTGTGGCAGACAAACATGAGAGCTATCATTATGCTAATTTGACCGATTTGTCGCTTAAGTATTGTGATGTGATGGAGGTGCAAGATGTGTACGCATGGCTGGACAAAACAATGGCATCTGTTGGGTAAGTAGAAAATTCAAAAAATAAACACATGAAAGAAGATTCTGGATATTATGACTATTGGCCTTATGAAAATCGACCAAAAATAAAATGGCCGAATGGTGCTCAAATAGCTTTTTGGGTAGCCCCCAATATCGAATTTTATGAGCTAAATCCCCCTCCCAATCCTTACCGAACACCTTGGCCACAACCCCATCCTGCGGTACCAGGATATTCTGTTCGTGACTGGGGAAATCGAGTCGGACATATTCGACAGATGGAACTGTTGGAAAAATATGGTATTCGTGGTTCTATTTCTTTGTCTTCCGCCTTATGTGACCATCATCCAGAAATTATTAAAATGTGCAAAGAACGGAATTGGGAATTCTTTAGCCACGGCATCTATAATACTCGCTATACTTATGGTATGACTAAGCAGCAAGAGCGAGATATGATTAAAGATTCACTAGAAACTATCTATAAGCATACTGGACAAAAATGTGCAGGGTATCTTGCTCCTGCCCTTTCTCATTCCGAATATACGCTTGATTTATTTGCAGAAGTTGGTACCGAATTATTTGGTTACGAGGGAGGTATTTATTCTTGTGACTTATTCCATGATGACCAACCTACGCCCATTCACTTGCGCAGTAGCAAACGTTTTGTGTCTATCCCATATTCTCTAGAAATGAATGATACGATTGCCTATCTAGTGCAGAAAGTGCCTCCAAGACAGTACGGAAAAGCATTAAAGAATAATTTTGACCGCCTTTATGCAGAAGGAGCAGAAAGTGGAACGGTCATGTGTATTCCAACGCACAATTACCAGGTCAGTAATGCACATCGGATTAAAGCCTATGAAGAAGCCTTGGAGTATATTACTGGTCACAGCAAGGTGTGGGTAGCAACGGGTAAAGAAATTGCTAGCTATTATTTAGAACATTATTATGACGCTGCGGTGGCGGATATAGCAGCGAAACAGTCTTAAAATAGAACAATAAATTTGAAATCCGCAGCTAAAATTATCACCCTATTTAAAAATTGGACTTATGCCCACCTTAGATAATAATTATTTAAAATACCCTCATCGTTCTTACGGTATGGATCATAATCGATATGAATGGTCAATGCTTAAAGAACGGTCAAAAGTGTCTTGGCCCAAAGGCAAGCAATTAGCTTTATGGGTGAATGTAGGATTACAATTTTTCCCACTCAATCAAAAAGGGATTCCTTTCAAAGTGCCAGGTGGAATGACCAAACCCTATCCAGATTTAAGGCATTATAGTTTAAGAGATTACGGAAATAGAGTGGGTATCTATCGTTTTTTCAAAGCTTTTGATAAATATGGTATCAAACCAACTTTTGCTGTAAATACTCGCCTAGCAGAGCGAACTCCTTATCTAATGGACAAAATAAAGGAGCGAGGTGATGAAATTATCTGTCATGGCTATCACATGGACGCACTACATTACGGTGGACAAGACCAAGTCGAAGAAGCTGAAATTGTAAAAAAATCCTTAGACAGCTTGCGCCAAATAAGTGGGCAGGCAGTAAAAGGTTGGATAAGTCCAGCTAAGAATGAATCAGCTAATACGCCTGATTTATTGGCAGCCAATGGCATCACCTATTTTTGTGACTGGGTCAATGACGATATGCCTTATTCTTTTCAAACGAAAAATGGACCACTTACTGCTATGCCTTTATCCACGGAACTTGAGGATTATTTTGTTATTTTAAATAATCAACACTCCGCAGAATCTTGGGCAGAGCAAGCCTGTGATGCTTGCGATTTCTTATTAAAAGAGGCAAAAATACAAGGAGGGCGAGTACTTTCCTTAAACATACATCCTTGGATATTAGGACAGCCTCATCGTATCGGACAATTAGAAAAGGTACTGGAATATGTTTCTTCTAAACCAGAAGTCTGGTCAGCTTATGCAGGAAAGATTTTAGCCGTTTGGAAGGAAAGTAAATTACTTAGCTAAATCTGGTTTTGGCAGTATTGAAATTTTTCATGGTTTTTTGAACTTGCCCCTACCCTCTTCGAGCATAACTACCATCAATACTCGTTGGAGTGGCAGCTCGACCCTTTAAAGGCATAGCCATTTTAAGTAATTTGGGTGTATTAATAATCTCATAAAAAGCATCAAAATAAGCGATTATTTGGGTTTTAGTCTCCTGGCTAATCGGTTCTAAATTTTCTATTACTTGATATAATTTATCTTTAGTCTCATTAAATAATGCGATTGTTTCGGCTCTTTCCGTTTTATGCTTAAATGCTCCCATAAAAGCTCTTTGCCGAACACTTTGTAATTGTAAATCTCTATCTGGTTTTGCATAAGTAGCTGACACCAAACCAGAAGCATCAAAATCATAAGGAATAGCAATCAATTTCTCTGCCTTGTTTTTTTGAATAAATTTAATGTTCCGCATATGATCAACTCTCCAATCCTCATTCCCTATCATAAACTGGAACATAGCAAAGGTATTCATAGTTTTGGTTTCAAATTCTTCCATTTTTTTATTGAAGCCTTCTACTTCTTTTCCATCTAAACGCTCGGCTAATTCATCAATATCTTCAATTAATATGCCGTATCTTTTGAAAAAATTTCCTGTATTTGTATCCTCATAATTAATCTTAATCAATTGTACCTTTAAGCTATTATTGGTTAGTTCGTTATAGATTTTATAAGCCAAATATTCTTCCATTACATTCTGTAAAGCATCCGCTTCATCGTTACAATGCGTTACCAATTTCAAAGATTTATGTACTTGACGAATCCCAGAAGCAGCTAATTCTTTTTTGCTGAATTTTATTTTTAAAGGTGGAAAATCACATACTTTCCTTCTAGACCTCCCTCTTGGACTTACTTTAATGGTTCTATTAACCATAATACCACGGTAATCAATATAGCTTATCTCGGCAGGAAATGATTTCTTCGTCTTTTTATTAATGGTTAATGAATCTAAAGCCGTTTTAACAGTAACTGTTAGAATATCCGTTGTGTTTAAAGTCTTAAAAATCGTTTTTTCGATTGTTGCTGTTTTCTCCAAAATTGGATTAATATTTCCTAAAGCATATTGTTGGAAGGTTGTGCTAATGAAGCAAATACAAACAATCATATTTTTAAAAGCAGTCGATTTCATATTTTTAATTTTAGTCGATCTTGGTGATTTATGGATATATTTTTCGATATTTGTTAATTCTAATTAATTTTAAATACGGTATAAAAATGAGCAAAAACTAAGGTCAAATCATTTTTATAAGATAACACCCTACTTTTAATAGATAAATGCTAGGATTTTTACGATTTCAAATTTCATAAAATTTAATTTCATAAATACTCTTTATTCTTTTTTTTAGTCCGCTATTTTATTGATTTCAAAATAAAAAATGGCATAGTGCTGTCTATTATTGAATGATGCCATTCAATCCATCTTTTATAAATTCTCTAATCCGAAAAAAAGGGATAAAATCTTTACTGAATCAATTCCTGACTTTAATAAATTTAAAGGTTAAAAAGGCAATTTTTAATGATGAACGCTGTTTAAATATTTATTAGTATTGATCTATTTAAAAAGACAGCACTTTTTGTTTTTAGTTGCATTTTCTCTTATTAAATACTGTGTTAAAAAAGTTTTCTAATCCCCACCGAGCCCGAGAAGTGGGCGAAGTGAAATTTAAATAAATTTAGTTAACACATTATTTAAGTAATGCGAACTAATTAATCGGGTAATTTATAGCTATCTTTTTCTGTTATTTTTTGGCAAAAACTACCAAAAAATCTTAGCTCTTAATTTTACCCGATTAATCAATCCGTATTACTTAATTTGGTACTAAATTTAAATATTTGTACTATTTTAACGATTCATCAAATCAAAAATTAAATCATTCCATTCATAACTTTTCATAAGCTTAGTTTTTATTGTTTTCTATAATTAATCTTAAGTTATTCCGCTTCCTTGAAAATACATCGAAATAGTAGCATTAAGATTGTTCATTTCTTACTTATTAGAATCCAATAGGTGTGCCAACTTCATAAGATGCTATTTATCAGGCAGTTATGTCTTAATTGTGAAATTTTTTATAATTTTTAATGTCCGTTTTTGGACTACTTTGTTCGATTGTGGACGAATAATTTTGATTACTTTTGTGAAATTATACATCAATCATCTAGTATGGAAGAATTATTATTTACTGCAATACCAACAAAAAACTATACGACCTTAATTTTGCTAATAAGTGCAATTGTCCTACTGTTATCTTTTCTATATCTAATACAAAACAGAAAGATAAAAGGTATTAATGGTGCTTACCGTCAAATTGGTTTATTATTAGGAGGTTTATTAGCACTTATTGCATTCGCCACTACCCTATTTACCGCCTGGAATTTGCATACTATACAGCCTGTCAAGCTCTATGAAAGCTATATGGAATCCTATCATGGTAAGACCCCTTATAAACAAATAAAACGAGCAGGCATTTTTAATGACCAAGAAAAGTCATTAATTAATAGCCAAGTTGTTATTAGAGATGATCATATTTTGGTCGTGGAAAAAAGAGATAAAAGGGTGATGCTTTTTGCGGAAGAAAATTATGATTTAAAGAAATTGACAAAGCAAATTCAGCAACAAATGAAAGCTAGTAAGGGAATAGACAAAATAAAAAATCCCGAATAACAATTCAGCTATTCGGGATTTCTATTAACAAAGTTTGAGAAGATGTATTATAAAGTTACTTCTTTTTTAAGGACTTCGGTATATGAGTGTAATTCAACGGTATAAGCTCCTTTTGTCAATTTACTACAATCTAATTCGTAAATAGTATTTACTGGAAGATCCGCAACGTTTTCAGAAATAATTGCTGATCCGTTTTTTGCTACTACTTTCACCTTCGTTAAATTCATACTAATAGTCTCAAAATCGATATAGTAGATTTTATTTTCTGCATCGTAAAAGAAAGACCATTCTTCTTGAATAATACCTTTTGGGGCTAAATCATTAGAGGCTAATAATTGGGAAGATGAATTTTGTGCAAAGGTCAAAAGAGTAAAAGTAATTAGAAAGCAAGTAGTAATTGTCGTTTTAATAAGGGTCATTTTGTTCAAAAAATTTGTGGTGTTCATGGAAATTTTACAATTTAAATTTTGGATAAAGAATAATTTTGGATATAATTTGTGTAAAAGATTAGTTGTATGTTACTAACAACTTTTACTTAACTGCTATTCGATAAATTTATTTCATTTCCACATTCTTTTTTTAAAAATAAACTAGAAACGACGGATTTTTGACATTTACAAGCTGGCAAAATTATGCAGGATGGATGTAGGATATTATTCAAATTAACACAGATGTTTACTAACACGGATATTAGTAAAATTTTTCTAGATCAATCTAGTACAGCCAATCATGCCTGCCCCATCTGTGTTAATATAAATCCGTGTTATTACTAATCGCAATTAAGCTTTCAAATAAGCCCTAACAACCATCCTAATGGTATTATACAATGGTTTTTTTTGTAAAAAATCGGCAACTGACATCCACTCACATAATTCAATATCCTCTTCAATTTGAGGTTCTAATAAAGTCTCTTTTGTAGACATTTTATACCAATAGGTTCTTTTAATTACTCGTTTTCCTTTCCTGTTTTTATAAGTATGATTCGTTTCTAAGAGAAAATCTCCAAGTTCGATTACATTCAATCCCGTTTCTTCCTGTACCTCTCTTATAGCTGCTGCCTTTTTGGTTTCGCCCTTATCAATTTTTCCTTTAGGTAAATCCCAAGAACCTCTACGATACATGGTCAAGATTTCTTCATTTTGATTAACCACTACCCCACCCCCAGCTTCTAAAATTTTGTATAAACTTTCAAAATCTTTTTTTAATTGTGCTACATCATGATGATAGACAGTAATGGATTCCAGACGTTGTGTTTTTTCCAACATATCAATTGGATTCATCAAAGAACGAGGCTTTCCATTATACCGAATTAGCAAATTTTTAGTCAGATCTAAAGAATCTGTAACCAATTCGTCATTTTGGATAAGGAA